>JAKAIL010000270.1 GCA_021825235.1 Bacteroidota bacterium
AGCCATGAAAGCCAGGGGTACCCAAAGCCGCCTTATAAGCGTCTAAGGTAAAACTGGTGATTGGGGCTAAGTCGTAACAAGGTAGCCGTACCGGAAGGTGCGGCTGGATCACCTCCTTTCTAAGGTGTTTTTTCTTATCTCCTCTCCCTTATGGGAGAGGCCGGGTGAGGGAATTGTTTTATTGTCGCAAGGGTCTTCACGGGCCTGATGATAAAGCAGCACAAAATGACCAGCCATCGGCGACGATGCTTGGACGAAACGTGATCTCACTAACCGAATCATTCCCGAATGGGAACGACATCATGCTGACCTTCTATTCGTGACTTTTAAGACCTCGGTCGCTTTGCGATCGGGGTTTTTTTGTTAAGAATTATTAACATTGGAGTTGGAACGAGAGAGTGGTTTTTTTTGTGGAAAACTATGCTTAAATTTTTTACATTTTACAAACTACTCTTATGAATCCTCAATCGTGGAACGACCTCGTCCTTCAACCCACCATGGATCCCCGGAGCCTCATCGCGAACCCGGTACTTGTGGATTCCGGCGCGACATCACGAGACGGATCCTTCTTACGCAGTGTGAACTGGCTGCAATCCGTCACGTGGGTAGCTCCGGTCATTAAGTTCACGCCCTCAGCGACGATGGCGGCTTATATCATGGCCAATAATCCCCAGGATTTCGATTCAATCGAAGCGGCAAATCTCTGGAACACCACGCATGCGATGACTTCGATCAATCCGCAGTTGCCGCTGGTTTCCGAAGGGCTGATTTTCGGGAAAGCGGGATCGAATTTTAACAATAATTACCCTATCGACTTTATCGGCGGCGCGACGAGCACCGATATTCAGATCAGTTTCCGCGATAATTCCTTTACCGGAGGCGATTTCACATCGGGTGGCACGCCAACCATTCCTGTTTTTGCGTTCCCAAGCGCCACGTATGGCGGGACCTCGAAACTGCTCACGATGACGTTTTTGCAGACCGGCCGTTTTTCGCTCGGCATTCGCGTCGTCGATAACAGTGGGAACTACAGCATGTTCCCCATCGAATTGATCGTTCTATAAATGGGAGAGGGACATGCCGCTCTATACGCCGAATTCCGGCGGAGGGAACACTATTCTCCCTCCGTTTACCGATCCATCCACGCTTCCCATGCCCGGTTCGGTTGTAGGGCAGTCGGTGACGCATGCCACGGGGACGGTTTTACCACCTTATAATCCGCCGAACACGCCTCCGCAGACCCCCCCGATAAATGGCGGTCCTCCAACTAACGGTGGCCCTCCAACTAACGGTGGCCCGCCAACAACGGATACGCCGACGATCCAGACACCGCCAGCCGCCCCTTCCGTTTCGGGGCCGATTGACGATTGCATGAGAAGCGTCACAGTCCTGCCGGGCAATATCCCGAATGGGTCTCTTGTGAGTGTATTTGTTAATGGCATTGCGAGGGGCAGCGTAACGTTTAGAGGTCATCAGATTTATCAGAGCATACCAGCGGCCATCCCTTCTGCTGAGGTTCCAATTTCCGGGTGCTTGAAGGTGGGCGACGTGGTTCGCGCGACGGTGACCGTTAATGGCGTCACCTCGAATCTTGGCTCAGGAATTAATGTCATCAGCCATACACAATTCTCGGTTCTCACCCAGCATTATGACAATGGACGCACCGGATGGTTCCCGTATGAGACCACACTGAACACCCAATCGGTGGCAAACCTTGCCCAGATTCTAACGTTGCCCCGCGGTTACAGAAAGGGCGATCCGAAGCGCACTTTAGACGGCCAGGTTTACGCGCAGCCACTATACTTACACCACCAGTTTTTTCCAGACCTTGGATCTCACAATGCTGTCTACATCGCAACGGAAAACGACACAGTCTATTGCTTCGATGCGGATGACGGCATCTTGCTATGGCAAAGATCACTTCTTCAAAATGGCGAAGTTGCGTCTAATATCAGTGATACCGGCTGCCAGAATGTTGCCCCCAAAGTAGGTATCACAGGCACGCCCGTCATTGATTGCGGGTGTTGCGCCAACTGTGGCTGCGATTCTTGTGCCTGTGGTTGTAACGATAGCGGCTGTCAGAGTTCCTGCCAACAATCGGTTTGGGCTACGCCTACGATGTATGTGGTGGCAAAATGCAAGAGTACGGATGGGAATTTACACTTCTACATCCATGCACTCGATGTGATCACGGGCCTCGACCGGCATCAACGTGTGGAGATTGTCGGAAAATATGCTGGTACTGGAGGCGTAGCGGGAGTAGGAAATGATGGCCAAGGCAATGTAATCTTCCGCCCAAAATCACATCTCAGTCGACCAGCACTACTCCTCGCGAACGGTACGGTCTATGTTGCCTTCGGCTCTCTTTGTGATTTTGACTATGGAAATTACCATGGGTGGATCATGGCGTACGATCCTCAAACGCTGGTTCAGAAAGACGTATTCTGCACAACCCCCGACAGCTATACACACGTGCGCCTCGATAATGGAAAGACGGAAACAGAAACGGGTGGAGGTGCCATTTGGCAGGGAGGAATGGGCCTTGCAACTGACGGCAAATGCATTTATTTCTCCACTGGGAACGGGCCATACAATGGAGATAGCGGAGGTGTCGATTATGGTGATTCAGTGCTAAAGCTTGATATGAATTTGCGGGTTCGCTCCTGGTTTACTCCGGCGAACCAAGAAACGCTCAATGAGTCGGATGCCGATCAGGGTTCTGGCGGTGTCTTGGTGCTGCCTGCTCCGCAGTCGGGACAAGTTCCAAACCTTCTTGTTCAGTGCGGGAAAGATGGGAATGTTTATTTGTTTGACCGCGCTACTATGGCAAGCATCACTCGGCCCGCCTCCTTAGGAAGTGGAGTATGGGGCGGCCCAGCATACTTTAGCGGCCCCTATTCATTCACTCAAGCAGATGGATCACAAGGATCAATAAATGGGTCCCTGATTTTCTATTGTGGAGATCATGGGAAGCTTTCATCTTTTAATGTTCTGAACGGCACCATTGCCCCTCTTCTTGATACAAGCAAGAATCCGGTTAAATCCAGTACGGCGTTCTCTGGACGAGGCGGGCCAACGCCAGTGGTGTCTTCTAACCAACATGAGCCAGGGTCAGCGATCGTATGGGCAATAAATCATGGTCTTTCATCCGATCCGAATCCTGGTAATACAGGTGTGGCTGATTTTCACTTACACCTGCGAGCTTATGATGCCGCGAATTTGGGAACGATGCTCTTCCCCGAATTACCCTGTGGGGAGTGGGATACACTCTATTCCAATCCTGGAGGCGGCTACGACGCAGGGGGGCCATACATTGAGCCGACTGTGGTGAATGGCAAGGTTTATGTAGGGTGTGACGATCATGTAACTGTCTTCGGCTTGGTTACCGGCGGTACCGGAGCCAAAACCTGATATTATTTAGGGACCGTTTTATGAGCAGATATTTGTCTATTATTTTTATTCTCGTTACTTTCGAAGCCTGCATTCCATCACCTCTGAAGGCGCAATGGGTCCAGGTTTCTCGAGAGCCTGGCTATAAGCTTGGAGTTACCTCGAAGAATTCACTACTCGATTTGGACCTGCCAATCCCAATTCGTACAACCGACTTCGGTAACCATTGGCAGCCAGTTGACACTTTGGCTTCCTTCCCCGCGTATGCTCAGGCCTTTACGACCATCGGCTCAAATCTTTTTGCGGGTACGGGTGATAGCGGCATCTTTCGAAGCATGGACGACGGTATTAATTGGACCTCGGTCAGTAGTGGATTACATCGGTTCCATCTCGATACCAGTATCAAAACCTTATGGATTTGGTCGTTGGGCACGGTCGGAACGGATATTGTTTCGGCAATCTATTTAACTCCGGAGGGTCATCTTTCGATCGTCGCTCGCTCTTCGGACAGCGGAGCAACGTGGAGTGAGGTTAGTAGTCTGAATGATCAATTCTTCGGCTCAATCGCTTTTGCCACGAGCGGCTCAAATCTCTTTGCAAGCAATTCGGATCACGTTTATCTTTCTTCGGACTTGGGGAATAACTGGATAGAAGTCGATAGCGGCATTCCTTACGGCGCTTGCATTGACATCCTCTATTATGACAGTAACGACACTATTTTTGCTGGTAACGGGTGCAGTTCGCCTCCACCCGGTGTCGTATTTCGTTCTACGGACAATGGATCCCGCTGGAAGGAATCGGATAACGGGCTCGCTTTGAATGCACCGAACGCTCTGCTAGCAGATGGTGGCTTTGTGTTTGCTGCCACCGATGAGGGTCTTTTCTTTTCTAAGGATGGCGGTTCAATCTGGCAACGGGATTATGAGCTAACAGACACGACGGTGTATGCCCTTGCGGTGGACGGCCCCTACCTTTTTGCCGGTACTGATAGTGGCGTATGGCGCCAATCGCTTTTAGCATTTGTTAATAGTTCCGTTGGCCCGGAAGCGACGAGTCAGCAAGCAATTTCGCTTTTCCCCAATCCTACCGCCGGCCCCGTCACCGTTGGTGGGGCGGCGGGAAGTGTAACGGTAACGAATGTGCTGGGGGCGGTGGTGGATGCGTCCGGGTACCGGGAACCGAGTTCCGGGAGCGTGGAACTCGATCTGTCCCGGCTGCCGGCGGGCACGTATGTTGCGCGCATTGCCACGCCGGGCGGCATTGTGGTTCGGAACATTTTGAAAGAATAAGCGCAACCCCTGAATTTAGTTGCCAGCACGTAATGGTGGGAACTCTAAATTAACTGCCTACGCAAGTAGTGAGGAAGGTGGGGACGAAGCATCGCCGACGATGCGGTCAAGTCATCATGGCCCTTACGTCCAGGGCAACCGGATGACCGATCATCCGAAGATCG
>JAKAIL010000271.1 GCA_021825235.1 Bacteroidota bacterium
TATTTACGGGTGTTTATCCGATGTGGGATCAAAGTAGTCCTTGCAATAGCATGAAGGCAAAAGATATAATTACACAGGCAATAAATAAGGTGCCAATAGACCCTTGCACGGGAGGCTTCCCTTTGGTTTACAATCCTTGCGAACCAGGGCAAAGCCAGACAGTAGTGACTCAGTTCCAAGCCTCCTGTTGGGGAATACAACACGGCAGCAATCCGATTAACTATACGGTTCAAGATTATTATGGACCATGCTTTAACGGCACAAGCTGGTGCCAAAAGACATGCAGCTATTGCATCACGGCTAGTACGGACTTTCAATGCTATCCATGCGGTGAAGTGGCAGAGGAAAATAGCTGTACTTATACTACAATCTACAGCGGAGACTGCCAGGGTGACCCAACGGAAGATCCATGGCTCCCTGAGCAGTGTTATAATCTTAATCCCTGCGCGGGGCATTGAGAATGAAACCGATGCACATACTTCGCGGGGCCCTTGCCGCTCTTGCGTTCGCAGCAACTGCAAGGGCCCAAATTCATACGGTATTAACGTGGGAACCGCAACATGGCGATAGCGCATTCGATGTTGCGTCGTGGACGGGTTTTTCCACCCATGGAAACATCTGCACGATGGCATGCCGTATTGAAAAGATTACACCTCCGATCGTTGTTAAGCCTGTCTTTTTGCATTCTACCGACGCCGGGAAGAGCTGGACGATTCAGGATCCTGGCCTCTCGAACAATACTTCCGATATTTTCCCCCATGTCTTTCAAATCGATTCGCTAAACGCTATTGCTTCAAGCGATACGATGGGCCTCTTCCGAACCACCGATGGGGGTAATACATGGAGGAAAATGAATAGCCCGCTAAAAGGCGGGTATCTCGATCTTCATTTTTCAGACACGCTTACCGGAATTTGCGTTGCTGGCGAGGGCATCTACACGACCACAGACGGTGGCTATACGTGGAACACAGCCCAGGTTTCGGTGAGCACCTGGCCGTCGTCATGTTATTCTTACGGTAACGGAAAATTTCGTGTGTTCGCATACGGATATGGGCCGGTTTATACGACGTACAATAACTGGAAAACGTACGATTCCTCGGCAGAAGTCGTAAGGCACGATTCGATCGTGCATGATAAAGTTCTTGCCGCATGCAATTTCTCGGGCGGCGGTGATACTCTTTTCGCATACGGAGCAGACTGGATCGGATCGCCTGCAACAGGCTATGGGCTGATTATGCGCTCGACGGATGCTGGCTTGCATTGGACACAAGCCGTCGATATCGATAGTTTGTTCGGAGTAGTTTCTTGCATGTCCAAAGCAGACCGAGATACAATCTTTGCTGGCGGCAGCGAAGCGGATAACAAGATCCTCGCATCGTTCGATCACGGTTTCACCTGGCATTTGGATACGCTGATGCTAGACACTGATCTCCATCAGGGTGGATGTCATGGACTTGCCCTGAGCAATAGTGGGAA
Source organism: Bacteroidota bacterium (assembly GCA_021825235.1). Classification (GTDB taxonomy): domain Bacteria; phylum Bacteroidota; class Ignavibacteria; order Palsa-1295; family Palsa-1295; genus PALSA-1295. Next base: position 1,477 of record JAKAIL010000271.1, read on the forward strand.
CCTTATTGCCTGTTTTTCACCACTTGGTCCCGCTTCGCTAATGCTTGTCCGTGGCACATTTGGAGAAGCGAGTGTGACCCCCTCGAATGGTGCCGCTCTCGATGCTCAACTGTTTCCGAATCCCGCAATGCGAGAACTTTCTATTGCCGGGATACTCCCGCATTCACACGTCCGAATAGCAGATATCCTCGGCAGGGATGTGCTGGACGCGAACGCTTCCACGAGTGGGATCACAACAATCGATGTTTCCTCGCTCGTACCGGGTCTCTACTTTGTGAACGATGGAACGACTCATGTGGAATTTGTTAAGAATTAGAGCGGCGTGCGTGGCTACGCAAGTCGTTTCTGCAGCATCCCCAGCGCCACGGCTGCTGCTCGTTCGCGGTTGGCGGTGCGGCCATAATCGGCGTGGAGCACCTGCGTAATCGTTCTTGCCCCGCGCTCGGCAAGGGCGAGCCATATTGTGCTCACCGGCTTTTCCGGTGTTCCGCCATTTGGTCCGGCAATACCGGTGACGCTGAGGGCGAAATCGGTTCCCAATCGCGCGAGCGCGCCTTCAGCCATCTCGCGGGCGGTCTCTTCGCTTACCGCGCCGAAGCGTTCGAGCGTCTGGCGCCGCACGCCGAGCGCCGATTCTTTCACCTTGTTCTGGTATGCAATAATGGAACCGAAATATACGGCGCTTGCGCCCGGCACACCTGTGAGCATGGAGGAGATGAGTCCGCCAGTACAGCTCTCGGCCGTGGCAACCGTTTTATGCTGTTCCGTAAGCAGCTTCACCACCAGCGCTTCCAGCGATTCGCCCTCTTCTCCAAAGATATAGTTACCCGCTCGCTCGCGCAAAATGCGTTCCACGAGGGCAAGTTCCCGCGTGGCAGCGGAGGCGGTCTTCGCGTGGCAGGTAATGCGCATTCGAACGCCACTCGCGCGCGGCAAAAAAGCAAGCGTCATACCTTCGTGCAAGAATTGCTTGGGATCGCCCACTTTTTCGGCCAGTGTCGATTCCCCAATGCCGGTCGTTAACAGCGTTCGGTGTCGAATAAAAAGGAGCCTCTTCTTATAAGTCTTCTTGAGAAACGGAAGCACCCCGGACTGTATGATCGCTTCCATTTCCGGAGGTACACCTGGCAAAATAACGAAGGTCTTATCTTGTTTGTGGAGCAAGAGTCCGGGCGCAGTACCGCGCTCGTTTTTCAACGCCCGAAATCCTTCCGGGACCATCGCCTGACCGATATTCGCCTCCGGCATTTTCTCATATCCCAGAGTCTTGAATCGTTCCTTCACTGCCGCGAGTGTTGGCTGGTGCAGAAGGAGCTTCGCGCGAAAAAAGGTTGCTACGGCTGATTTCGAAATATCGTCATGGGTCGGGCCAAGGCCGCCCGTGACAATCACCACGTCTGCGGATTTCCACGCACGTCGGAATTCGGCAAGGATCGCCGCGCGGTCATCGCCTACGGTGGTCTCTCGCACGAGTGGAATTCCGAGGGTTCCCAATTCGCGACCGATGTAACTGGCATTGGTGTTAACGACCTGCCCGAGGAGCAGCTCATCGCCGATGGTAATGAGTTCGGCTCGCATGATTCAGAAGAGAAGCATCACAAGGTGTGCCGCGAGGAGCGCATACAGCCCAGCCACCACATCGTCGAGCATGATGCCAACACCGCCTTGGCGGCGCTCGAAATAGCGCGCGGGTGGCACCTTTATGACATCGAAGATCCGAAAAAAGAGGAATGCAAGTATGATATACGTCAGATTGCCGGCATAATGGATTGTGAAGAGCGCGATCCATTGTCCCAAAACCTCGTCAATCACAACAATGCCGGGGTCCTGAATTTTTAGGGTCCGCTCGATTACACCGCCTGCCCAGACGCCAACAATAAGCACGACCACACAGGCCAGCCCGAGCGCAAATGGGTTTTCGAGTCCGTGCCAAAAGTAATAAACGAGAGCGGCGGCAAAGCTGCCAACGGTTCCCGATCCAATGGGGGAAAGGCCGGTATAAAAAAACGTGCCTGCAAGCAGTGCAGCGGGAGGCACTTGTTCCCAGCCTTGCGGCTGTTTGCTCCACACTCGGGAACGTGCTTTCGCGAGCCAATCGAATGTGCGGCGGTCCTCCGTGGGCTCACTGATCGGCATGTTCAAACGGATTCGTGTCGAGCTTGGGGTGAAAGCAGCGGCTGGCTACGCAAGACGCGCCGATTATCATATCCATACAGCACTGCGGAAGCAAACGTAAGCACGGTTACGATTCCCATAAGCCACAGCACCAGATCGCTCGTGAAAAAGCCTTTGCCAAGTTGCCGTGCGGTTACGCCCATCTCCGGTTGTTCACCAAGGAGCGACGCAAGAATCAGGACAATAAACGTCATTTGGGCAAAGGTCTTCACTTTGGCAAAATAGCTGGTGCGAAGTGGCGTTCCACGACGTTCGGAAAGAATTCGCAAGAGGGTGACGAATACATCGCGTGCTAAAACGATAGCGACCATCCACCAGGGAATATAATTGCTCCAGGCAAAGGCAATAAAGGCGGTATCAGTAAGGAGTTTATCCGCTAACGGATCGAGAAACGCGCCGAGCGGGGAAGTGAGGTTCATCGCGCGGGCGATACGGCCATCCCACCAATCGCTAAGTGCGGCAATGGCAAAAACGGCCACAGCCCAACCGATTTCGGGCGGTTCAACAATGGCGAACAGCACGAAAAACACCGGAACGAGGACGATCCGGAGAACAGTCAGTTGAGTGGGTAATCTCACGTACTTCTGGCAAACACCATGAAACGAGAGAGGGTTTAGGCATAAACCCTCGCTCGAAAACGCTGCACGTGATGGTAAATTTATAAGCCGATATTGAGCGAGGCCACGCCACCCCAGCCGGCGATGGGCTGTACCGAATTCGCTTCGCCGATGTAATTCACGCCAACACCCGCCGTAATAAAGTCTCCCACGATATGAATGGGGTACATCGCCTGCGCCTCATAGAGGAAACTCGTATAGCTTTGGGGAGCCGGCGCGATGCCAGCGACAACCGGCGCCTGATACGTAGCCGAACCCACACCGACCGCGCCGGAGAGCGTAATGCCAAGCAGCGAGAAGTCCATGCCGCCTAAGATGCCATTATCGTTGATATATGCGTCCGAGCCGCCCCAGTTCGCATGGCGCATTTCGCCGAAGAAACTCGCGAACGATCCCCGGACGGCGTAAAAATTACCGGCCCCGATGCCCGGCACATTCGAGGATTGAATGCCACCGAGCGCCCCGGCACTTAGGAATGCCCCGGGTATTTGTGCCTGTGCCGTGCGTGCGGCCGTTAAACTAAGGAATAAACTTCCAGCTATAAGGAGTGAGAAT
>JAKAIL010000032.1 GCA_021825235.1 Bacteroidota bacterium
AAATGTTATCCGAGAAATCCCTTTATTCCAGTTCATTCTTAAGCTCCAGCTATTGGCTTTTCACGATCCGGATGGGCTGCGTTGTTGGCAGTACGTCAAAGTTTTTAAACACGATCTGGCCATGCGCCGTCGCGGCATAGGCCAGGAAACCTCGCGGTGGGGTGTCCGGCACATCGAAAGAATATGCCGTGACGGGCGTTGCCAGTGGATACAGCCCTTCGGCGACATACGCCATATTGAGCAGCACCGGCTCGATCAGTCCTTCGGAACTTAAGTCTGCCGGCTCGACCGGCAAAGCCTTCACGCTCGTATCGTTCGATGCCGTAAGCTCGTGGTACCATGCAGAACTGATGAACCCGATTGCGTTGGGATTTTGCCGTACGTAGCCAATGATGCTGTCGGAGGTGGAAAAGCGCAATACGTGCGCGGCGGTCGTTCCGCTATCGGCCAGCAGAATCGAATCGAGCGCGAATTCGATGCTCGATGGATAGGCCGGCAGCGCGACCGTAATCTCGCCCGCTATCTTTCTGCCGGCGTTAGCTTTGTCGGGTACAGGCCGGACGAGACCGGACCAGTTCGCGATCTTCCCGCTCATAATCCTTACTAAATCGCTTTTCGCAATGGCATCGAGCGGATTTTTCTGCGATACGAGAACACCGATGCCATCTAACGCAAGTTTGAATGCTGGAAGTTGGATAGAATCTTTCGCTAAAATTCCGCGCTCTATGGGCGTGAGGCCGCGATCAATCAAAATGGCACGCGCTTGATGGTTCAGGAGTTCCCGAACCGCTTCTGTGGCACTCGTGTATTTCACGCTAATCGTTACATCGGGATTCTCTTGCATAAATCCCGCAACCAAACTATCGACTGCCGGTTTTAACACTTCATCGGCTACCAGCTGGAAGTGTCCGGAGGTCGCGCTTTCGCTTTGTGGAACATGCTGCTGCTTGCCACATGCTGCCAGTGCCAGACAGAGTAACGATAGGAAAAGCGATCGTTTCATGCCGGTGGTGGTTTGGTCCCGGATATGTTCCCATTCAGAGCAACGGAATTTTTCATCGCATTTGCACGGCGGAGGATAGTAATACCCGTGAAAATACGGAATAGCCCATAGGCTGCAATGACGGCACCGAAGCCAATGCGAATATTGGTAATGGCTCCCAGGTTGCCTTGGTACAGCAGAATAAACGCCGCGATGAGCAGCGCAAAAAATCCAATAATGATATAGACGACTCCCGCAACGCGGCTCGGAGGTCGTTCGATCGGTTGACGGCGGGAAGTCATTGTCAAGATGGAGAAGTGAAGAATCTATCGAATGTGGAATGATAAAGAGAGATACGGTTGCCCCCCTTCCTCATTCCACATTCATCCTTTCTACTGGGTATTGTTCAACCGGAAGTGAATGACTTCCGTAGTCCAAACATCCAGCGGGGTGCCGTTTTGCCGTGCAGGAGTAAAGGTCGCCTTCATCAACGCATCGGTGGCAGCCTGCTTAAAAATATCGTAATCCGATTTCAGAATGTGAACTTTCTTAACATGCCCATCTTTGCCGATCAGTATGTCTGCCTGGACATCGCCTTCGAGCCCGCTGCGGCGCGCCACTTCGGGATAGACGACCAGCTTTTGAATGGGGGTAATTTCTGTGGGCGGATCGGACACATCGACGAAATCGCCTTCCTTCGGCTCTGCCTCTTCGACCGGCTTACTGATGTGCAATTGCGTCGGTGCACTCGTCGTTACGGGACCATTGCCGATGACTGCGGGCGGTGGTGTTGGTTCGTTCATGTTCGGCAGCGTGAGCTGCGGAGCAATAGCGTCCGGTACGGGCACGGGTACGCCCAGGTTGGGCTTGACCACATTGCTCGGCGGCGGCGGAGCCACCGGTTGTGCTAAGTCCTGATTGTTTTCGGTCGAAGGCGGCGGCGCGAGTTCCGCGATACTGTGAATGATAATATGCGGCGCGCGCGCATCATCGTTCGAAAACCACGCCCATCCGAAGTAGATCAGAATGAGCAGTAAATGGATGGCGATCGAAATGCCGAGCGCATTCGAGAAAAACCGCTGCTCGTTCTTCTTGAGGTCAATGCCTCCGTACTGTTCGAGCTTTTCCGATACTAAGTTACTGAGTGCCATAAGCGTTAGTGCTAAAGTGCTGAAGTGCTAAGGTGCTGAGGAATTGAAAGTAATAATCATTCTGCAATACTTACTATCCCTTCCAGGGGTGCTAAGCACTTCAGCACTTTAGCACCCCAGCACTTATCTACATACCGGCCACTAATCGTTGGTCGGAATCGTCCATGGCGACGAGGCTGAAACGGCGCTCAGTTTGTCCAAGCTGGGCCTGCGTTTCGTTCAGGTCATCCACCATCGTTACGAGCGTCTGATATTTTGCCGCTCGGTCTATCTTAATCAGCGTCGAGAGTTTTGGATTGATCTGAAGATGCTCTTTCAAGATCTTCGGCACCTCATTCTCGGCGATTTTTTGCGGCGCTTCGCTGCCCATATTCCAGAAGACGGCCATATCCCGCCGAATTCGGAGCGTGAGCAAATTGGACTCCGCGATTTCCACCGGAACTTTCGAATCCGGCGGCATTGTGATCTCCATGACCTGCGGCGTAAGCAGGGTCGTGGTCAACATAAAGAACGTGAGTAACAGAAAGGCGACATCGACCATGGGCGTCATATCGAGCCGCACGCCCATGCGCGCGCGTTTTTTGCCCTTCGCGCGTCTTCCCCCACCTTGAATTACTTCTGCCATTGTTAAATGCTAAAGTGCCTGAAGTGCTCTGCGTGCTATGTTCCTGTGCGAGAAACAGTGTCATAGCACTGTTGCACACGGCCCGTTATGATTCTTTTTTCTGAATGGTAACTAAGTTCATACGCGTCGCGCCATACTTCTGGAGCGCATGCATGACGTCCGCAATGGTCCCGAAATCCACGGCACTATCGGCGTTGATGGCGTAGCGCATGGAAGGATTCTGGAGCCGCGATTGCTCGATGACCGTTTCCAGTTGTGTTTCGTTAACGACGATTGCCGCTTTACTGGAAAGTTGGGCATCCGTCAGTGCGGCGCCGGTTTTCGGGTCCACCAGATTGAGCGGATGATAGACCGGCGCACGGTCTTTTTCATTCGAAAGGCCGTATTCGATAATCGTGTCCATCCCGCCCGAGGCGTTCTGCTTGAGCCCGACCTGGATGGTCGCAATGTTAGCGTCCGGCAGCCGCGTCGTATCGGCCAGCGCAACCGGAAGCTGAATTTGCAGCGGTACATCGGCCTGCGGTTTGAACTTCGCTGTCAGCATGAAGAAGGTCACGAGCAAAAAGCCCACGTCCACCATCGGCGTCATATCGAGCCGGAAACCGTGCCGTTTGAGTTTTACTTTTGCCATTATAAAAAAGTGCTAAAGCGCTTAGTGCTGAAGTGCTGAGGCCGAATTCAAGTGCCGTAGCGGACTACGAAACACGATAGCACTCAGCACCGGAGTACTTATTTACGCCGCTACTTTGCCTAAGAATTTCGTGTTCAGCGTCTCCACTAAATTCAGCGCGGCTTCGTCGATCGTATAGATGAAGGTATCGACTTTATTCGTGAAGAAGTTATAGAAAATGATTGCGATAACGGCGGTCAGGATGCCAAGCGCGGTATTGACGAGGGCCTCGGAAATACCGATGGAAAGTTCCGTAGCGCTGGCTGCGCCCTGCGCCCCCATGGCCGCGAAGGCGCGGATCATACCGAGCACCGTCCCGAACAGACCCACCATCGTAGCGATGGAGGCAATCGTCGAAAGACCGATCAGGTTTCGCTCCAGCAGTGGGGTTTCCACGCTGGTGGCTTCCTCGATGGTCCGCTTGACTTCGGCCAATTTCAGTTCCGCTTGCAAGCGGTCCTCGGTCCGAACTTTCTTAAAACTTTCGAGGCCCGCGCGAATGATATTCGCCACCGTGCCGCGCTGCTTGGCGCAAAGGTCAATGGCGGCATCGATATTGCCATCGTTCAGGCGGTGCTCCACGTTTAGCAGGAACGCATTCATGTTACCCGTTCCCTTGGCCTTCGTGAGCGAGAAAAACCGCTCGACGATAAAGGTTACCACCATAATCGAAAGCGTGATCAGCCACGGTACGACGAACCCGCCGACGTAGGCCGTGCCGAAGTAATCGCCCACTTTCGGCTTGGTCTTCAGCGCATCCGTGAAGTGGGAGGGGTTCCCGAGAATCAGATAGTAGATCAGGTAGGCCGCGACGAGCGCGCAGACTATGACGATCGTTACAAAAAAGGAATTCTTCTTCATTCAGAGTTTGAGATTGTGATGTGAAAAACCTGGATTCTGCTGTGATTGGCCCATGCGCTTAAGTTCCTGAAATATCCCTTTTAGTCCTTAATCGGCAACGCCAATGAATCGGAATGTATAATTGAAATGCCAAGCGCCAAATAGTGCGTTTTTAGGTCAAATTCGGCACTTCGACAGTTCTCGCGTCCTGTAAATTGCAGGAAGCGTGCAGTGGTTCCTGCAAGATGCAGGATTGGAATTCTTAATGGTGGTACGCCACCCGGATCGTGTCATAGTCCATTTGGCCGTAGTGGTCCTGGGCGGAGAAGGCGTACCAGGCACGCAGGGTTGTGCCCGCCGATGGAACTTTCCTAAACCGCAGATAATGCGGGACGATCCACGTCGTGTCCGGCGTGCGGGAGGTGACCCGGAAAGCCGAAACATCGCCGCCGCTTTCCAGCGTATTCAGCCGGAACCGGCACCCGCACGAAAGCCAGATCGGGATCGAATCCGCCGTGCTATCGGAATAAAATGCTACTACTGGCGTATTCGTAACGAGATGGATCGTATCGCCGATTTGGCTTTGCGCACCCGGAGTATGCGAACAGGAAGTGGAAGGAATGGCAGCGAGCGCGCAAAGAATAACCAAACTGGCACTGGAGAAAACCGACTTTCGATGGAACATAATGTTCTGCGAGTGTTGGGCCATACTGGCCATTGCAGCCGTAAAACAGAACGACCCGCGGAATCGTGTCCGGTAGTAAGTTCCCGTTAAAACAATAGCCAGCAGAACGCGATCAGCGCCAGGATGCCGTGGATCAGCATGAGCGGCACCGGCAGTGGCTTTTTCCGCAGGTGATAACCTGTGAACGTAATAATTCCCAGCAGGACGACGACGCAAAACACGACGAGCGGGCCGGTCACATGGTTCGTCCGATTGGTTCCCGTGGTGACGATAACGATCATCCAGATAAAGCCAGTGATGGCGAACATTCCGTGCAAAATGGCCAGGCTAAGGGCCGGATGGTTCTGCCCCCGCAGCCGGAGGTATGCCATCGCCCCGCCAATGATAATCGCGGTTCCGAAAAGATAAAACATAGCTTGAAAAAAGTGTTGCCTTATCTCTCAGCAAACGAAGTGCCTGTCAGGAAATCCACAATTACTTGTGGATAACATGGCTTTCTGTGGATAACATCTTACCTGCCGAATTTAGCTCGATTTCGGCACCTTGGGAACCCGATATTTGGCGAAATTATGCTGCTTTCGCCAGTTTGGTAACTATTATTCAGGGAAACGCGCGAAATGGTAAAATCGGCGTGGAAAACTTGTGCATAAAATTGAACCTCAACTTCCGATTTTTCGAACGTAGGACCTGCACGACTATATAACAAAACCGAGTTCCCGTGAGGTGCCTAAAGCAGCACTGATTCGCCACGTTCTTCACGAACGCGATTATGCATTATAATTAATGTAAGTCGCAATGCGATTACCGGGGTAGCCGCAACATTCATGTTGCGTGGTGGGGTTGGCAGAAATGCCGCCCAGTGCCAAACGCCGTGCACAAAAGCATTCCCACGGCGCAGCCTGAAGGCTGCGGCTACCAAAGGTTGCGGCAGCCTACCGTTCGATGGAAACGCTCCGGCTCACCACATACCCGCCGGAACTGATGCGAAGGAAGTAAATGCCGCTGGGTAGCCCGCTGACGTTGAGTGCGGTTTCGAAGTGGATAGTGGATAGTGGAGAGTGGTGAACGAGGACGCAGTTCCCAAGCGCATCGAATAATTGGAACTCCAAATCGGACCCCGGTTCCCGGACCCCGGTCCCCGTTACCGCCAGAGCGGTCGAAGCCGGATTGGGAACCACACTCGTAATGCTGAACGGCGGCTCATGCTCCATCGCTTGCTGGATGGTCAGGTTCCCGCAGCGATATAGATACTGGAACCCCGAGCCGGTGCTGTCCACGCTGGCGATGCAGTCCACTGGCAGATTGGGTGGGCCATTGAAGGTGATGTCCGAGAGCGCGAGCGGAGTCGCTGCGGAATCCGTGAGATACACACGGAACGAAAGCGTGCCGATGGTGTCCGCGTAGGTCGGTGCTTCCAGCCCGACCTTCCACGCGAAGGTATCACTCCGCGTAATGGTCGCCGACCCCGGCGACCAGGTAAGGCCCGAAGCATTCTGGAGCGCCAGCAGATCATCGTTGTGCGTCAGCACAAAGTGCAAACCTTGTAGCATTTGGGCGGCCACGCCGGTATCGCCGTTCAGGACTACGTAGAAGGTTACTACTTGTCCCGCCGATGCCGCGTAGGCCGGTGCATCCAGCCCGACCAGTGAAAGCGTGAGCTTGGCCGGTGGAATGATCGCAGCCTGTAGCGGCACGGTTTCCGTGCCCGGGCCATCCGTGGCGTTGCTGTAAATCGTTACCAGCCCATTGTCTGAACTGGGATTTGTGGGATTGTTGGGGATGAGTGAGATAGTTACCGAGACCGAATCGCCCGGCAAAATATGCGCGGGAAGTGGACCGGCAAGCGCATAATCCGCATTCGAAACGTTGGCGGAGTCCAGCGTGAGCGTATCGCAATCCGGGTTGCGGAGCCAGATCGTCGTATCCCGCTGCTGGCACTCGAAGAGGGAGCCGAAATCGCGGGTACTCGTATCCAGCGAAAGTTTGCTCGCTCCCGGAACCGCCGTCGCCCGTAGTGCCACGGTTTCCGCGCCCGCGTTTGAAGTGATAATGAGGCTGTCTGAACTGGGATTATTGGAATTGTGTGGGATGTATGTGATGAGTAGCGTATCACTCGCCCCAACCGGCAACGAGGTTGCGGTTCCCGATACCCGATACCCGATACCCCATACCCGATACCCGATACCCGATACCCGACAACGTATCGCACCCCACGCTCGAAATCACCAGCGGCAGCGTGGCCGAATCGCATGTCGAGACGGTTCCGAAATCGAGCACCGTATCCGAAAGCAGCGCTTGCGGAATGCCGCGTTCCACATGGATGGTTAGCGTTATCGTTGTATCGAAAGCAGTGGTGCCACCTTTATCCGTGTATTTGAGATGCGCCGGAACCTGAAGCACCGTATCGCCCACGCGTAGGTCGGTGCTTCCAGCCCGACCTTCCGCGCCCGGGGAAATCGTTACCACCAGTGAATCCGACGTGCCAGCTTTGAGAAACAGCGGCAATTGTGGGTCGAGGCTGGGCTTCAGCGGAAGGGTCATCCCCGCCGGAAGCGCGAGCGAATCCAGTTCCAACAGACCGCACGTGGTGTTCGTGAACGTGATCGTTCCGATAGTCGAATCGCACATTTGAACCGTTACGGCAGGAGAGCCAACCGCGAAGCTCCGCGTGGCCTCCACCCCCGCGCCCTCGACGCGAATCGTATCCACATGCTGCACCTCACCGTCGTTCCAGTAGACAAATATGCTGCCGCGCTCGGTATCGGCCATGCTGGGCTTGAAGGAAATGGGGAAGTACTTTGGAATACTATCGGAAATGTACGTGCGAATCGCCTTGAAGCTGAAATCTTTGAAATTCGCGCTATCGGGCCGGAAGGTCATGCTATCGACTACCGGCGTGGTACAGCCAAAGCCCGCAATGCTGAACGAATCGCGCACGGGAACCGGATAGCAGAGCGATTGCGTCCCAAAATCGTACAGCGCCTTGGCATTGAGAACGAGCCTTCCGGGTGTGCTGGAAACATCCAGAACAACCGTGAAGGACGTGTCGCGTATGTTCTTATCCTGATCGATATAGTAACAGTGTACGGAGACCGCCCGAATGCCTGAAGCAGCAGGCTGTATCGCCACCCAGCCGGTATCCGGCAAATTCGCTGTATCCGATGCTGAGGCGGCGAATCGAAGGCGATACTCTCCGGTATCCAGGCCGGAGATGCTCACGCTATCCAAATGTGCATTGCTGCACGTACCCGTGTATTGGAAATGGAATGAAAATTTGGTTGAATCGCACGTGGTAGTGAAGAGCGTATCGCCAACGGAACCCGAAGGCAGCGCCGTTGTCATTGTAATTTCGTAGAGCGGCGTGGTCTCCGACATCGTCCCATCCCCGCCGTCGGTGGTGCGCCACATGAAGCCGGAATCATCGATAATATAGACGTCCGCGCCGTTGCCGGTTACCGAAAAGCCCCAAGTGCCCGCGTACACCGATTCATTCGAAGAGAAGCCGCCCTCATACGGCGTTGTGGTCAATGGAATCGGGAAATTTGTCCAGGAAACGCCAAGATCCGTCGTGCGCTCGAATGACACCAAGGTGGGCAAATAGACGGAACATCCTGCGCCTCCGAACGACGTCTCGTTAATCATCGGACCATACGGAGCTAGGGGGAGGAGCAAGCTGTCTTTGGCGCGCTTCAGGTCATCACGCCAATAGATGTAACTTCGTGCTAGGTATCCTAAGGGGGCCGCTACGAGCCAGAAAATACGTTTTGTTCCCGCAGGGGCGAAGGGAAAGTTGTACAGATCGCCGCTGGGGCCCACGGTAAGAAAATTGATTGTATCGAGATAATGCCGCCACGTTGCGCCGTTGTCGCTGCTTGCGAAGAAGGTATCCGTGTCAAGTGCCAGCGTACTACCCAGCCCCCCCCCACTCCAGGCCGGCATACAATAAGTTTCCACCGTCGCCGGTAATCGATACGATGCGGTTGAACAGGCTGTCCCAGCTCTTGCCATTGTCCGTGGTTTCCCTTAGCACGAGGGTCGAATCCAACGCGAAGATGTGGCTGCCATCGATCGCATAGACGGCCAGGTAGTTCCCGTCCCCGGAGATGCGCTGCCAGCTCTTGCCCGTGTCGCGCGTTTCGAAGATTCCACCATGATCGATCGGAACGAACGGATCGCCGTGGCTCGATAGGTAGCCATCGGCAACGGAGGTGAAGTACATATCGGAGATGTTGCCCAGCCCCGGGAAGGCCATAGTGTCATAAAGTGACCATGATTTGCCACTGTCAATCGTTCTGTATAGGCGAGGATAGTGCCGCTTGGGGCCAAGCTTCTTCGTGTACAAGACTGGGTAATCGATCTCATACGCGAAGCCAATTTTCGGATTCACGAAATAAGGCAGGACGGTACTTGTTCGGTATCCGGAGTCGGGCCAGACGTAAAAGCGGCCCATGGTCCCAGTCCACGCCGTGTCGCAGCGCGTCCAGTGGCCGCGGGTCTGCGCGTAAGTGCCGACGGCGGCTGCAAGAAGCAGTCCGGCCAGACAAATGGTATGCAGATTCAATCGTTTCATAGCGAGTTGCGTAGTTAAGCAAATGAGAAAACAATGCAGCCGCCAGGGAACAACCTGGCGGCTGCGGAAAAGAATGACTCAGTGGTTAACCGTAAGCATGATGCTCGCATGGGAGCCTTCATCGCCGATAGCCTCGATAATATAGCTACCCGCCGGCCATTTCGAAACATCGAAATTAATCGGTGCTCCGCTTGTAGAAATTGCGCGTAAGTCCATCGTTCTCGCTCGACTCTTTGGGATGGCTGGAAAGCAGCTATGTTTCATCGGTATCGAATGTGAAAGGCACCGGGTCGAGCGAGGACGCTCGACTTACGCGCGTACCCTTAGAGAAGTTAACACCCGGGGTGGTAATCCCTCTTATCTATGACACGCGAGAAGGCCCAAATGTTGCACGGAGCTTTCGCCAAAGCCCATTACTAAAACGCGAAAATGCTTCGCGGTTACAAGAAATCTTTCAGAATCGCAATGTTTTACCATCCGCACCGCGCAGCCTGAAGGCTGCGGCTCCGAACGCGCACGTTTGCCCGGGCGATGCTTCCTTAAACGATTTCGCAGGAATCAATTGCTGCGGCAATGGTGTAAAGGTGCTATGTCGAATTTGTGGTATATCGTCAATATTGCCGGCGATCTTATCCTGCTGGCCGCAGCCGTGGTGTTTGTCCTGGCGTTTATTCGGAAATGGCGGCGGGGAACGGTTAAGCAGGCCCATCCGATTTCGGCCATTTCTTCTGGTTCTAAAGCGCGCTCCCGCTCACCGGAGGACGAACGTTAAGCCATGTTGGCAGGAACTAATGAAAGCGCTTTGCATCGGAGGCAGGTTCGTTAGGACTCGAGAAATGAAGTGGTAATATTTGATCGCGGCGGAGCGGGAGTAGGGCATAGGTGCGGCCTTCGTCATCGCTGAATTCCACATTTTCATAGAAGTATTTCCTGCAAATTACGAAATTTCCGTGAGTCAGTGGAGCGTCGCTACCCCACCAACTCCTCTCCCCGCAGTCTTCGGAGCTTTGGCGCGGCCAGGGCCACCGCTCCAACGGTCAGGAGCGACATGACGCCGCCGAAGACGACGGACGGAACTAATCCGAGGAGCTTGGCGGCGACGCCCGATTCGAAGGCGCCGATTTCGTTGGAGGTTCCGATGAACATGGAGTTAATGGCCGCCACGCGCCCGCGCATTTCGTCCGGCGTGAGGATTTGCAGTACAGTGGAACGAATAATAACGCTCACGCTGTCCGTTGCGCCATAAAGGACGAGAAAGAAGAGCGAGAGATAGAAATTGGTGGTTATTGCGAAGAGCAGGATTGTAATGCCGAACATTGCAACGGTAAGCAATATTTGCTTTCCCACGCCGCCGCGCATCCGGTAATGCGCGAAGAGCACGCTCACGAGTACCGCGCCAACAGAGGGCGCCGCCTGCATAATGCCAAGTCCCTGCGCTCCAACATGGAAAATGTCGCTTGCATAGACGGGGAGCATGGCCACGGCACCGCCGAAGAGCACGGCGAAGAGATCGAGCGAAATGGAACCTAATATCGGCTGATTGCTAAAGACGAATCTCCATCCCGCGACGATACTTTGTACGCTGGTTTCTTCGCGCATGCGTGGCTCGAAGGGGCGGGCTGGAATCAGGAAGACGAGCACGGCGGAAGCGGCCGTGAGGACGACGTCCACGGCATAGGCATCGGAAATGCTGGCAAATCCGGCGATGAGTCCGCCAATGGTCGGGCCGAGGATGGCTCCGGTCTGCCAGACGGAACCGTTCCATGCCGCGCCGTTGGCGTAGAGTTCCTTCGGCAACAGCTCCGCATGGTATGCGAACGATGCCGGGCTTAAAAAACCGGACGCCGCGCCGGCGATAAAAATCATGAGATAGATGGGCCAGATGCCGGTCGTGGGATACAGCTGCGGCATCAGGAACGAAAGCGCGAGCAATCCACCGGAGGAGAAGATGAGCGCGGCGCGCGAGAGAATAACGAGGCGGCGGCGCTCCATTACGTCCGCCATGTGCCCGGCGAAGAGCGCGACGACAAGCGCGGGAATAGCCTCGACCAATCCCGCAATTCCGATCGGCAGCGGATCGTGCGCCAGTCCATAGACCTGATAGCGCACGATCACCACCTCCATCTGGCTGGCGATCGTAATCGCAAGCCGGGTGAAGAGCAGAATGCGAAAATCGCGAACACGCAGCGCGGCGTAAGGGTCGTGCCGCGCCGGAGTGGGAACGTTCTTTTGGGAGGCTATGGCTTGTATGGATTGGTGAGATAACCCACGACGACGGGTTCGCCGATTCTGCGGTAGTATTCGATGGGTGTCATACCCTCGTCATCTTTCGTCGCCGTGCTGGCACCGTAGTGCATGAGCAGGCTGGCGATGAACTGGAAATTCTCCGGCTGCAGATAGTAGAGCGCGGTACGGCCCAGCTTATCTTTAATTTTGGGATTGGCCCCATCCTGGAGCAGGGTATCGACCGTCGGATCATAGTTTCCGCGGACGGCGAGCATGAGCGGGGTCTGTCCGGAATCGTTCCGAAGATTCGGATTGGCGTGGATCACATGCGGTCCCTGGGTCCCCATGATAAAATCATGGACCAGTCCCGTTCGCCCGGCATGGGCGGCCAAATGGAGCGGCGTGTCGCCGGCGCTATCGGCAATATTGGGATTTGCACCGAGGCGCATCAGAATTTCCGAACGGTGCGGCCGGTTTTCCCAGGTCGCCAAATGGAGTGGCGTTTGGTGATAATTATTGGTCGAATTGACCGATGCTCCATGCCTGACGAGGAGATCGATCACCGCTTCGTTCCCATGCCAGGTTGCCGCGAGATGGATGGGCTCATTACCATTCTTAGCACGCGCATTTACTTTCGCGCCGTGGGCCAGCAGTGTCTTCATCACGGCAGCATCGCCATTCTCGGCAGCGAAATGGAGCGGTGTGAACCCGTCGGTAGGATCGCCCGGAACCCGAATCGGACGGTTCACGTCGGCGCCATGTTCGAGCAGCAATACGACCACGCTATCGTAGCCGGATTCGCAGGCGGCATCGAGTGCGGTACGGTCATCGGCCTTACGTGGCGTATGGGCATTCGCGCCATGGGCCAGCAGGAGTTTCACGACCGCGGTACGCCCGGCTTCGGAGGCTTCGTAGAGCGGGGTTTCTCCGGCCTCATTGGGTTTATTCACATTCGCGCCATGCGCCAGCAGCATTTGAACGATGTCCGTGTAACCATTTGCAGCCGCAAGGCTGAGCGGGCGCTCGCCATCGGGATCGCGTGGGTCCACGGTTGCGCCTTCTTCCAGGAGCACGCGGACGGCCACGGTTTTTCCGGCGAAGGCCGCGGAATGCAGTGGAGTCCAGCCGTCACCGTTTCGTTTATTGATATCTGCGCGGTCCGCGTTTATCGCGTTCCGGATCGCCACGGAATCATCCCAGCGGACCGCCTGCTGCAGTGGCGATGCAATGCCGGTTTGACCATAGAGGAGAGCCGGCGATATGGCGCTCGCCAGTGGTACGAGAAAAAAGGCAATGAGAAATCGAGTAGTTTTCACGAGGAGGGTAACACGCGTTCCGAGAAAAGTGCGCCGCAAGGGATTTATTGAATCTAAGAAAGCATAGGTGCTGTTTTATCGCCAATGGACCGACGAACATTCTTAGAAAGCATTGTAGTGACCGTGGCTGGCGTGGCCGCGCTGGATTCCATCGGATCCTTGCTCGTGGTTCCCGACGCTCAGGCCCGGCGGTTCGGCGTCGTGAAGGACGTGCGGGAAATCCCGATCAATCTCATCGACAATCCGGATCTCAAGCCCATTGGCGGCACTTACAATCTGGAATTCGACGATTTGGATAGGAATATTCTCGTCGTCCACGTGAACCCGAAATTATTTGTAGGCGTGGACATCAAATGCACGCACCGTGCCTGCGAAGTCAATTACGATGCCGATCACACGCGCTTCTATTGTCCCTGCCATGGCGCGCAGTACGATATTTATGGCCGGGTCATCCAGGGCCCGGCGACGAAGAACCTCAATTATTACCATGCCGAGTTACAGGGCGACGAGGTAATGGTCACGCTATACGGCGAGGACGATCCGGTTCCCGCCAATTGCGTTCCGCCACCGGCGGATAGGACGAAGGCAGCGCCAGCGGACACCAGTGAACGTCCGTAAATGGGAAGTATTTACAGGAGGTATCTCTTATCCTCACTATGACAACCTTCCTGAATAGAATTACGGTGGATCCGGAACAGTGCGGGGGCCGGCCGTGTATTCGTGGCATGCGAATACGAGTCAGTGAAGTGCTCGATTTATTCTCGGCCGGTCTTTCTGCCGAGCAGATTCTTTCAAGAGATGCCCGACTTGGTAATGCAGGACTTGCAGGCGTGTCTGACGTCTGCCAGCCATCGTATTGACCACCCGATGGTAACAGCCTGAATGCCACATAGCCATTTGGATTGACGCGCAGCTCTCGCCAGCCATTGCCACTTTTCTTTGGCGAGAATGGAATCTGGAATCTGTGGCCTTACGTGATCTTGGACTGCGGGATGCAAAAGACGAGCAGATTTTCACTACGGCCAAGCGGTTATTATGACAAAGGATGAAGATTTTGTGAACTTAATCGAGCGGTATGGCTCCCCTCCACAGATTCTTTGGGTCACTTGTGGGAATACGTCAAATGAGTATCTTTGCGGCCTCTTGCAACGAGTTTTGCCTTCGGCGATGCGGCTTCTTGAAGCCGGAGAAGCCCTTGTTGAAATTTTTTGATCCTTTTGGCTTCATAAAACTAAAGTTGTGTTTCCCGGCTTCGGTACATTGTGAAAGTTTCTCAGGAGCAGCTCGAGCGCATACGCGAGGCAACGAACATCGTTGACCTCGTGGCCGAACACGTGCGGCTGCGCAAGCGCGGGCGCAATTTCATTGGCCTGTGTCCCTTTCACAACGAGAAAACGCCTTCCTTCAATGTGCAGGAGGAGCGCGGCATCTTCAAATGTTTCGGCTGCGGCAAGGGCGGCGATGCGTTTTCGTTCGTGATGCAAATGGAGGGCCTCACCTTTCCGGAAACGGTGCGGAAGCTTGCCAAGCGCGCGAATATCGAGATTGAAGGTGGAGAGTCCGAAGAGGAAGAGGCGGCGCGGAGCGAGCGGGAATCGGTGCTTGGTCTGCTTCGCGAAGCGGCGGCGTTTTATTACCGCACGCTGCGCGGGCATGAAGGTATCCGCGCCATGGAATATCTTCGTTCCCGCAGACTGGAGGATGGCACTTTGCGCACCTTTGGCCTGGGCTACGCGCCGGAACGTTCCGGAATGCTGATCGCACACCTTACCGCTCGTGGTTTCGACGCCACGAAAATGGAAGCCGCAGGGTTAATTGCCAAAAGCAGCAGTGGTGAGTATTACGAGCGGTTCCGTGGCCGCGTGATTTTTCCGGTCTTCAATGCGACGGGCCGTATCGTGGGTTTTGGCGGACGTATTCTTCCGGACTCCTCCTCCTCTGACAAGAGGAGGGGGCAGGGGGGTGGTGCGCTTGCAAAATATATTAATTCCCCGGACACGTCCATCTATCACAAATCGCAAATCCTGTATGGCCTGTTTCAGGCGAAGGACGCTATTCGCCGAGCGGGATATGCGATTTTGGTGGAAGGATATGCAGATGTGCTGGCCGTCTTTCAATCGGGAACCGAAAATGTAGTGGCCGCTTCGGGCACGTCGCTTACCGTCGAGCAATTGCAATTGCTCAAGCGCTACACCACGTCCATTGTGCTCTTGTTCGATGCGGATACGGCCGGCAAAAATGCCACCATGCGCGGTATCGAACTTGCCATCGAAGCCGGTTTCGATGTAAACACGGTCGTGCTTCCAAGCGGCGAGGACCCCGATAGCTTCATCCGTAATAATGGCATCGAGCCATTTCGTAACGCGCTCCTGCACCGGCAAACGTTTATCGAGACGAAAGCACAGTTCTTCGAGGAGCAGGGTGCCTTCCGCGATCCGGGCCGCATGGCGCAAGCCGTCCGCTCCATCGTCGAAACGATTGCGAAAGTTCCGGACGAGATTAAGCGGGCGCTCTTTATCCAAAAGCTTGGCGAGCGGTTCCATTTGAGCGAGCAATTGCTTTCTACGGAGCTTTCGAAAATCGTCGCCACCAATCGCGAACACGAGGAACACCATCGGACCATTGCTGCACCTGCGGAACCGGCGGAAGAATTATTCGAGGAGCGTGTGCCGAATTCCATTCCCGAGCAGCCGCAGGCGCAGCAGGCAGTTTCACGAACGGAAGGCGCACTGCTGGAAGCCCTGCTTCACGATCCCATTGCCGTTGCCGAACTCATCGAGCGCGCGGATTTCCAGGTGGAACTCATCCGGCATCCCCACGTGAGCGAACTCATCGGCTATCTTATTCAACGGGTGGAAGAAGGCGATCCGCCCCGCGTCGAGCAACTGCTAAGCGAGTATCGGGACCGGCCCGAATTCCAGGCATTGCTTACCACGTATGGAATGGCGCTCGATGCGTTTAGCGACCAGTGGGATGAACGGCCTGAAGAAAGTATCTTCCTCACGCAGGCTCGGCAGGCGATTGATGCGATCGAGCGGGAGGCGATCGAACGGCGCAAACAGGAGCTCAAGGAACTGATGAAAGAACACCCGGAATCGGACGAATATTGGGAGGAACTCGTATCACTCAACGATCGGCGCGAAATGCGCGGGAAATTGCTCCAGCAATTAGGCGATGAAGAAGGATAACCCGAAAGTTGTGGAGCACGTGGCCTTTTTCGATGCCGAAGCGGCGCACTGGGAAGACCGCTACGCGAGCGATCCGCGCTTTGCGAGGCGCTTCGCGCGCATTGCGGAACTATTTAATCTTGTTTTGCCGGCTGCGCCGGGCCGCGCGCTCGATGTCGGCTGCGGAACCGGCATATTTAGCCGGGAACTTGCGCGCCGAGGCTGGCGCGTCACCGCACTGGACGCTTCGCCGGAGATGATCGAACATGCGCAAGCCCACCCCGACCATGATTCTATCGAGTTTATAAAGGGATCCTATGCGACGCATCCACCGGATGGGAATTGCTTCGATTTGATTCTCGCGCTTTCGGTGCTGGAATATGTGGAAGACGACGAGGCTGCGCTCCGGCACTTTGCGAAATTGCTGAAGCCCGGCGGGCTCCTCATCGTGAGTGTGCCGAACCGGAAGGGGTTGCTGAGAGTCCTCGAAGGCCTGGTGTTCGGCGTTCGGACGGTCAGCCGAGGCCGCCTGTTCGGTTCCCGTGGGGACTACCTCGTACACCAGAAGCATCAATATTCTTCTTTGGAACTCAGCCTGATGCTCCGGCAGCTTGGGTTCCGGAAAGTGCGTGGGTTCTTTGTGGGTGCTGGAATATCGGGCCCATCGTGGCTTTTACCACTCTTCGAGCGGCGCTGGTGGGCCGGGATGTATTGCGCGGCGTATAAAAAGCTGGGGTCCGGCGAAAGCAGGTCCCACCTTCCTACGAGTGGGGATAGAGTTGGTAGAGCATGAGATAGATCACTACGCCCGTAACGCTGACATACATCCAGGTGGGATAGGTCCAATGAGCAATTTTTCGGTGCTTCGCATAGCGCCGACGAAGACCGCGAACGAGCGTAATCGTTGCGAGGATGGGGACCGCAGCCGCTAAGATCGTATGCGTAGTAAGTAGAATGAAGTAAAACGGCCGAGAAATTCCGGTTCCCTCGAAATAGACGATACCGGCGTTAAAGTGATAATACAGGTAGGAGGCCAGAAAGACCACGGAGGTGCTGAATGCCGCAATCATCAGCGCGCGGTGCTGCCGCACGGCTTTGTGCTTGATGCGATTACGAGCGGTAAAGAGGAGTATTGCACATGCCCCATTGAGTCCGGCATTGAGGGCGGGCAGGTCACCGATGCTCATTGGCCGGCCTCCGCTTCGAGCGCAGAGACATCGGAGAGAATTTTGGACTGGGTTGCGGGTTCCAAGCCATTATAATATCCGCGCATGTGTCCGCGCGCATCGATTAGAATCATGCGAGGGCTGTGAATGATGGGAATGTTCTTCTGGTCGCCACCGACGGAATCGAGCGGCATGTGGAAGCCCCCTTTGATGAGATCGTACACGGCCTTGGTCGTGCCGGTCAGGAACATCCAGCGCGAAGTATCCGCGTGATGAGTTTCGGCATAGTTACGCAAGGTATCGGGGGTATCGTCCCTCGGATCGACGCTTACCGAAACCAGCCGGACGCTATTATTTCCTTTCAGCGCGGACTGTAGCGCGAGCATTTTGGAGGTAAGCGTTGGACACAAGCTTCCGCAATGGGTAAAGATCATATCGGCGACCCATATATGGCCGCGAAAGTTCGAGACTGGGGTGCCGCTTTGGTCGAGCAATGAAAAATCCGGAATGGCACCATAGTCTTCGAGGTGCGGAATGTGAGAACTCTGCCATTTTGCGATCGAGAGTCCGCCGATGAGGAGCAGCGATACTCCGAGCACGATCCAGAGCATACGTTGAGGAAAACCAGACGACATAAGTGAGCGCTAAACATCAGTGAGCGTTTCGGGGTGCCCCGATAGTGGAAATGAAGCTTTGTAGGTAAAATCCTGTCAAATTTCTTCAAAATATGTTTCCGAAAGAAATTTTTCAAAAATCAGGTTACCTTTTGATAATTCGTTGGTCTTCCTTGTAAGGAAGCTTTCAGAATTGTGTCTTTTAGACACAATTCTTCTTCCGAACGTTACTGATGTATTATATTTGTATTCGTCAGTTCAACTCTTTCGATTCTGGGAACGAGGCGCCATGCTCACTCGTGTGGGAAATTGCTGCACGGGGAAGAGAGCAATTCACGACTGCCATCTTAGAGCATCGTGGCCAGCCGCTTCCACTTATTCGAAAGCAATACAAAGTTGTTTCAGATCGCACGAGCACTCGTGTTCCCGTGAGCAATCACGGAGACAAGGGCATCTCTGCATTCACGATGGAAGCAGCCAGGCAATGGCTTCCTCCGTTGTGTATTTTTTCATTTGGTTCATAATTAATCACTAAACTCAAAACGAAGATGGGACGTGTTTACAACGTGTCGTCGAGGGTGGCGATGACTGCTCTCGTCGTGTGCTTAGCGTTTCTTGCGGTTGCACGCAAAACGCTGGCGCAATCACAGGCACGCCGTGGTGAGCCGGCAACATCGCTGACGACAGGCTATTTTGTCGTCGATGCCGATGATAATGCCCCCGCACCCTGGCGGCCGCAATACTTCTTCATGGACACCAGTTACCAGCGAACGGAATGGACGCAGGTCTGGACCGGTCCGCAGCAATATGCCTCGCCGGGCGAATACTTTTTCGACCCGACGCACATGAACGCACCGTCGCTCATGGATACGGTCGATAATTGCATGGCGGGTCCGATCTACATGCGGCTGGGTCATCCATTCAGCTTCTATGGTGGCAATTACGACAGCGTCTATATTTCCTCCAATGGATACATCGGATTCTTAGGCTGGAATTATGCTACCGCCGGAAACCCTCCAAATTACGCTCGCCGTCAGAACGTAGATCTCGAAAAGAATTACGCGAACGCCCCCCATGCGATTATCGCGGCCTTGTGGGCCGATCTCGATATGCGCCACGGCGGTCCGCGCGATACGTCCATCGTCTATTTCCGGACCTCGACGTCGCTCGATACGTTCATGGTGAACTATTACAACATGCGGATGCGTCCGGGACCGCCGAACTCTTCGCCGGTGGGCTGGTCCAATCCGGGCAGCGATAAGATCTTCTGCAAGAAGTTCCAGATCGTACTGGCGAATACCGATTCGAGCATCCAGATCAATTACGGTGGGTTCCAGGGGTCGATCAACGGATTTCCGCCTGTGCTCGCCTATGCGCTGTTCGAAGGTAATTCCGCCATTGGCTTAGTCAATGAAAATGGCACACAGGCGACTTCCGTCCTTTATGGGCCTCGCGGCCCGTCCCGGTGGGATGCGGTCAATACTACGTGCCGGACCTGCAACAAAGAATGGAGCCAGACGAAGCAGTGGGCGATCAAGTTCAAGCGGTGGCACGATATCGTGCGTGCCATTTCGGTGAACTATCCGCCGCGAAATTATGAAATCTGCCTTGGAACATCGGTTACTCCGGACGCGACCTTCAAGAATGTGGACTCGGAAGCGCACACCTTCAAAGTTCGCTTTGCGATTCGTAACCTGGTAACCGGTATTGCCGTCTATAGCCGCGTGGCTTCGCTCATCAATGTCGGCCCGGGTGCTTCGAAGGATACGTTCTTCACACCGTATGCGACGAACCCGAATATCCTGAGCCAGCTTGGCACGTTCAACGCCTGCGCTATTGCGACGACGTACGACACGGCCGACAGCAACATCGGCGACCGCTGGCCCTTTGACGATACGGTCTGTACCACGGTCTTCGGCGTGCGCCGGACCGCTGTTCCATTCCGCGATCCGTCGAATGGATACAGCAAGACGGTCTCTGCCGATATCCCCGATCAAACGCTGTGGATTTCCATCGGTGCGCAAGTGGTCGATGGTGAGTCGCAAACGTGGGATCCACCACCTCCGCGTAATGTGGCCGGTTACGGGCCCGATGGATTGGTTTCGCCCGTCATCTTAATGGACCGGGCGGACGTCAATGGCAACGAGTATAGCGGTAGCTTCGTCGGCGATACGCTGGTGAGCTTCCCGATCAACCTGCAAGGAAAGACGAAAGCGAATCTCTCCTTCGATTTCCAGCGCGCCGGTAAGTTCCCGGGATATTACCAATGGCTCTGGGATGCCGATGTCATGTATGGGCCCGAGCATACGGTACTGAACGTCATCGATGGTTCCGTTTTGCGTGCGGGTGATTCGATGGCTGTCGAATTCAAGAATCCGAATGAGCCCGGATGTAATCCTTCCCCGGGAGGCTGGAAAGAAATTACCGCTATCGATGGCGGCCACGATTTCGAGTTCAAGAAATTCTTTATGAGCTTGAATTCCGGATTAGTGCATGTCGATGGTATTGCTGACAAGAAACTCAATCTTGCCAATTATTTCACGGCGGATTTCCGCTTCCGGTTGCGGCTCAAGGCCAAATATGATGGCGCCTTCATTCCGCCACCGACGGACGATCTCGATCCGTGGTATATCGATAATCCCACGGTCCTGGTCCCGCTGAAGCCGGAGATCGAGGTCATGTGGGTCCGCGTAGTCAATCCATTCTCGAAGATTCCGGCCTCGCAGGCGGTATCGCTACCGGTGTATGTGAAGATTGCAAACCTTTCGACGGATGTCCAGGTGGCATTCCCGATCCGTGTGCAAATTCTCGATCCGAATGGCAATACGGTTTATTGGCAGGCGGTCACGGTCAATACCCTGACCGGTGGAACGGACTCCGTTCTGACGATGCCGAACTGGAATGCCCAGGATGCTACCCAGGGTAACAACGCGGTCTATACCGCTTATGCATGGCTGGATCAGCCGGGTTATCAGGGCTATATGGACGACGCCGGAACGTACACCAAGTTTGCGCTTGGCGTCGAGCAGGGACCGACCGCAGTCCAGGAATTTGCGTATGACAATGCCGGTCTTACGCCGGGTCCGGGCGCCGGTAATCAATGGCCTGGTATTACGCAGTTAACCGGTGCGGGTATTGGATTCAACGGGACGAGCAGTGGTAGTTTTGCCATGAAGTTCAAACTCACCACGAAGGACACGTTGTATGGCGTTCGCACTTATTTTGCGAACGGTAACCAATCGCCGGATGCAATTCGCATCTCCATCTTAGATGGCGATCCGAACTCCTGCACGCCGGGAGATACGGTCCTTCAGGAAGGCGTTCAGACGACGATGGAAGCTACCCGACAGGGCGGTGCTTTCAACCAGTTCTGGTCTTATTACTTCCCGAAACCGATCATTCTCCCCGGTGGCGCCGATGGCGGTGCGACAAAGGGTATTTACTGGGCCAGCGTGAGCCAGTTGCTCCCGGTCAATTTTGACATGGGCGCAGACGTCACCCGTGGCGGCGGTATTATCCGCATGTGGGATCCGTATATGATTACTCCACACATCGAGCCAGCGTATGACGATCCGTATGGCACCCAATGGAGCCCCACCGATCCGAACACCGGTGACGTGAGCTGCGCATGGGCCGTCGAAGCGACCGCCGGCAGCGGTGGATGGGCGCAATGGATGCCCAGTGTCGGCTGGTGGCCAACCAACCAGTATGCGGGAATTCCCTACGGAGAAATTCTTGCGTGGACAACGACGGTCAACCCGTATGGCTTATTCGACATTGGTGGCAGCTACACGCCGATGATCCGTCCAATGGTCAGCCAAAGCGTGCTCCTGCCGGTGCAGTTAGTCTATCTCAAAGCGGATACGAACAATGGTTCGGCAATCCTGACGTGGGCCACCTCGAACGAGCATGACAATGCCGGATTTACCGTCCAGCGAAAGATTGCTAATTCGAGCGATATGTTCGGACCTATTGGCTTTGTAGCCGCGGGCGAGAAAAATTCGTCCACCGAAAAGGGCTAT
>JAKAIL010000033.1 GCA_021825235.1 Bacteroidota bacterium
ATGCGCTCCATGTCATTCCGAGCGGAGTTTTTCCGACCGAAGGGAGGAAAAACGGAGTCGAGGAATCTTCGCGAGAATACCGAAAAAATGAATTACCCATAAAACACCTCATTGAAGTAAAGAAACTTTTGCAAATTCCGGCGCCCCATGCGCCGACTTAAAAACGATGAAATAATTCCCGGCAGGCAGCGCACCGGTCGTAACGGAGCTTTCGCCGGGCTGCGCTTCCTGCGAAAAGCAGCACACGCCCAATATGTTATAAACGAAGACCCGGCCTGGCTCATCGGATTTCGGAACCTGAACCGAGAGTCGATCATTGGCAGCAAATGCTTGCAGTGAATGATAATTTTGAGCCTCCAATGAATTCACCCCATCAGTTCCGAATGGAGAGTTCCATACAACTAGCGAACCGTCGGAGCCATTAAAAGTGCCCGTCGCGATATCGCCCGTTACAGGATTGAGAGCGAAGGCGCGCAACTCTTCCCCATTTGCAGTAAGTAATGTGGACTTCCCGGTATTAACATCCACAATGTTTACGGAAGAATCGTTATAGTAGCTGATATTAAGGCCGAGATAGGCATTGTGCTGACCGTATGGAATCTCAACGAAATGCTTTCCATCGGGCAGAAGAAATGTAGTTCCGTAATTCTCTGAAAGGTCTGTCTGAATGAACCAAATTGAATCATCCCGTATCCGGTCAATTGCAATGGCCGAATCGTAGCAGCCCAGCAGTAATAAGCTATCGCCCGGAAAAAAGCCGATGATATTCGAGATATTGTGAGCGAAATACTCAGGAATGGGAATATTCATTCCCAACATCTTGATTTGATGCCCGGTAGTTACATCCCAAAGATAAATCGTGTCATCTACAATACCCGCCAGCCTTGAGCCATCATGAGAAAAAACGACTGAACTGGCTGGGTAGAATGGTGCGTCGAAGGCACGAATGAAGGAACCATCGTAAGCATTCCATAACTTGATGGCATTCCGGCTATCTAGGGTATCGTTGCCAGTCGAACCGCTGGTAATATCTCCGCCTGAAACGAAGGTTGAATCATTAGGTGACATAACCAACGGGCCGGGGGCGTAAGAGGTATCGGTGGTCGGCCCAATGCTTACAGGAATTATTCTGCCTGTGTCCATGAAGCTGGTGTATAAACGTAACTCGGTATTACCATCCTGGGCTACGCTATGACTCAAATCGTCCGAACAAACAAAATGCCATACCGAACCGGGGCCTCTTGGATTGCTTGCCAAAAGGTTTCCGTTTGCCGCGTCCCAAAGATTAATACCATCGTAAAGTTCCGACCCGTCCTTGGAATAAGCAAGGCTCCAAACAGTCATTGGCGTTTCGGTCAGTTGACCAAGATACTTTTGTTGCGAAGCAGAGAAAAGATAGACGTTCTCACCATCGGTTGCTGCGAGGGTGTCATTATCGAGAAACGAAACATATTGTGCACCACCCGGCAGCGTGGAGTAATTCCCATCTGAGGGATGAAGAAGCACTATGTTGCCATCGGTTGCAACGGCTATCGTAGAACCGTCCGGGCTATAGTCAAGTACATCGTTTCCAAGCGAGGTTCCCATCGGCCAATGAGCACGAATCTTTCCTGAAGTATCCATCACAATCAAGTAGTCCTCGTCCACGACCGCAAACACGTCTGGCTCAACGGGGCTGAATTTTATCGCGGAAGCAATTTCATAGGGTTCAGCGGGATCGACGCGCATGGAATAACGATGCAGGACTGAGTGCGATGCCACGTCGATTATGGCAAGTCCGTGTTCCTGGTCAGAATCGTGAAAATACGTCACGAGGAGTTTGCCATCCGCGCTGAACGCGGAAGGACCATCGCCATTCGGCCATGTTGCAACCACCCTTCCTTGGCGTCTGTCATATAGATGCGTTAACCAATCCTTTTCCGTTCCAACGGCAAGCATATTGCCATCCGATGTGGCGGAAATGAAATCAATTCCATTGGAACCCATGCCAGCGATGTAGGTCATCGCTCGAGTCACCACATTGAGCGAATAAATGGATGCGCCGCCAATCAACAGTTCTGAATCGTGACGAACAAGACAAGAACATGCATTCCCGTGTCCAGCCCAGTCAGACCATGCAACGGAAACCGGCGGAAGCGTACATATCCAATATGGAAGGTCCTCAGAACCTGCGATGATGAGTCGGTTCCGTTTCGACGCATGAATAGAATTCAGAAGATCGGGAGCCGCGCCATGCGCCCAAAGCAATTGCTTGCTCTGCGCGAACATCGGGCGGGGGAGCGAGAAACAGATCCCCCCCATTATAATGAACATTCTGAAACTCATTTGCAGGAAGCCGATGAAGGCATCATTGAATGTCCACTTGCAATGTGATAGCCGTATTACCATTACCTTGGTGCCAATATTTTTCCTTATATTTTGTGCCAGCGCCCCATGAGTCCACTTGCCCCGCACGTGGATAATTCGCGCGGAAGTTTTCCCACCAGCCGACTGGGCCGTAATTCCAATCTCCCGAGCACCCAGCACAATGATAAAGGTCCCACTCTATAGCATCTGTACATTGCATTCCAACTCCTGCCGCTGTCGGAACTGGCGATCACCCATCCGCCTTGTTCATGTAAGCCGGCGAGCAACCATCCATTCGGAGAGCCACCAAACGAATATACCACCCCATCCACGTGAACCGAATCCCACGAGGCGAGACCATTGCGAGTGTGGAGGGTGAAAAACTGACCGCCAATAAGCCCTTCCGTGTCGGACCAAAAAAATGCAGAATTCAGGCGACCCGGTTCGATTGTGGAAAAATTCCAGGAAGAACCCGCGTTATAAGTTCGTAAGAGCGCTCCCGAATCGCCCACGCAATAGCCGGTATCGGCGGATGGGAACGATAGGCTACGTAGTGTTCGTGTAGTGCCGCTGGAAACCGAGTCAAGGGTAACAATCGGAGGTGACATAGCCTCATTCGTGACCGGCTGCTCCCGGCACGAGGCCAGTGCTAAAACCATGATAAGAAAACCAGAGAGTCTACACATAGCGATTTAACGAATTAGTTGAAGATTCTTTGTTACGCATCCGTCCGGAGTCTGCAAGCGGCAAAGGTAGGTACCTTCAGGCCACCTCGAGGAGTTATAAGTGTTATTTCAAAATGACCATTTTGCATGTGCTCGTGCCCCCATTGTATTCCAAGGCAACAAAATACGTTCCCGAGATGAGATTTGAGACATCGAAACTCAATCTACCCGTGCGTGGCGATTTCTCATCTTGATCCGTTAGCGTCGCAACCTTTTCGCCCGTTACGGAATAGATGTTTAAGCGATAGCTGCCCGATGCGGGAACGGTGAAGGTAGCTGAAGCGCGATCAGCAAAAACAGGGTTCGGATAGACGGAAAGTTGCGCTGTCGGAAGCGGAAAGGCGTTCGTAGTAATCTTTGTGTTGGGATTGGAATTGGAGCGTCTTGTAATATCTACGCAATTTGTAGGCGTTACAAAAAAATGAGCGAAAGAGCCACCCTCCGCGACGAAACCGTCTTCAAGTCGAATGGTACCGCCCGATTGAAAATTTGCCGTAACCCCGGGCTCAACTGTAACTAAGCCGCTGGGAAAATAAGAAGTTACGTTAGCCCCTGCTACGACTGAGTTAAGTCCATAGAAATCCTCATTCGAAGCAATATTTTTATTTTGCAAGTATAGATCCTTTGGGGTTTCGTTGTCCAGTAAACTTGAAATCATGTCATCGAAGTCCGAAACTGCAGAAGATGGTACAAAATCAGATAATGCGTGCGGCGTATTGTAAGAGGTCCCATAATACCTATCAAACGGAGTCGAGAGGGTATTATTTGCTAGCAGTGTTGAGATGTTTTGGTCAGCGTATTGTTCTCCGTTTGCAATAGCGAGGGAACTATATGTTGGAACGAATGAGTGGGTAGGATGGTCGAAATCCGATACCGTTCGATCATCAGTAGCCCAGCCCGGAATTACATCAGTTCCATTGGCTCCTGGGGTATTATCCACTAGCTGCTGCCATGTGCTTAAATAACCCCCGGGTGTGGGGTCCATTGAAGGAATTGTTGGCTGCGTAGGTCCTGGAAACCACGATTCGAATTCAGCATAGTCTAAACCATTGACAATGTTAGGGGATGGAGGATCTAAAATGAAGTGCGATATTTCAGCGTATTGATTTAGAGGTGGCATAGCCCATAAATCATTACGAAGCGTAATTGAGACCCGAATATTGAAAATCGTGACATGCGTATCTCCGTCGTAATTGAACTGATAGCATTCTGATGAACCGACATAACCTTGAGAAGCACCCGTGAGGCTTCCATTGCAAACGGCGACGTTCCTACACGATCGAGGAAATCCCATTTGATCGAGCTCACTCATTAATGTGGTTCGGTCCGAGTGAGGTCCCGATGTGCTAAGGTCAGACCCAGTCCAAAAAATTAGCTGTTGCCGAGCAGCGTGGCCATCCAAAACATTAAGCAGAGCATCTATAACAGGATCATTAAGATAATCGCCCGCATATTTCTTATAGAAGCGAAGGAATTGCATAATAGGGATTGGAAAGTAGGCTCCTTCATGGGGAGAGTCGAACGAAATATATGTCTTTACTTCGTGGTCAATGCTATTTATCTCCATGTCACGAAGGGCATAACGAGCCACCAAGCCACCCATGCTGATGCCTAGAACAATGTCTTTCGCATTTCCAGCTTTGTGCTGGTTAACCCATGTTATCGCAGACTCGAGAGCAAATGCATTTCTCTGAATGTAATCTTGTGGGTTCTGATACTCCACAAATACGATATCATAACCTCTGTTTATCAAGTGATCCCAATATCTATTTGCCATTTGGTTAGTTATATAGCGCGCTGTTGTGTGATCGAAAGAGATTGCACCCGGCGCAGGGATCTGAATTGGCTGGACAATAATAAAGGGGTTCACGATGCTAGTATGTCCACAACCCAGAAAAAAATACATTGTTGCCGAGGCAGTTCCGCCATCGTAAGATTTTTCAGCGGTGACTGTAACTGGTGGCAAGTCACCGGAAGGAGGAGGCGACGAGTTTGACACTCTGACTTCCAAATCGAAGTTCGCATAATATGTCCCGCTTGAAGTTGTGATTCGCAAATCTATAACCTTATGACCCTCCGAAGAGAAATCCAGTTGAAATTCAGAATCCATAACTACATTCCACCAGACGTCTGTGTCGCTCGTCTCAATAGCAATACTGTGAAGTGTATCGGAGATATTTTTAAAAAAGAGATCGGATGGTATGATAAATTCAGGATCGAGCGATGAAGTGCTATCAATAAGCGCAAGGGCTGAGAGATGCGTTGAGGCGAAGTATGGGCTTTGGTGTCTTCCAATGCTATCATGGAGCTTACCGCTGCTCCAATAAACCAGCGAATCTGGAGTTACCGCAGTTGGCTTGAATTGATGGAAACTCAAATAGCCCACGCCTATCGGAATCACCCCTGGGCTATATATTTCGTTCCCCTCGCTCGTATTGTATCGAGATTTGGTACCGCAGGAATCGAATCGATATTAGCTAAATGAAACTGCAGCATCAACTGTTCCCATTGCCATTGGTTTCTCACCGTATCGGCGCCGGAAGAACCGTCGAAACCATCAGGGACAGCGAATCTCAAAACCTTACCCATAAAGATTCCGGACGAAATTCCGGAAAAATCGAGTGGAGAGTAGATCGAATCGAAGTAGGCCTTGTAATCTACACCATGAATATACGTCGAATCTACCTGAGCAAACAGATGCCCCTGCATGATTACGAAGAAGGCAAGGAAGCAAAAAACGTTTCTAAGATACGTCATTTTAATGAATCGTTGTGAAGGGCACGTCAAAGCGTCCCTCAGTGAGTGTAAGCTTTTGACTATGGGTTGAATCCGTAAGCGTAAAAAAGAAAGTTCCCGACGCTATTCCAAAACCTCCGGTCCCTGGAATCGTGTCACATCTGCTCAGTATAAGTTGCCCCGGCTCTGCAGTATCGAGCAAATAAATCTTACTCGAAACCAGGCTACGGTCACGTGTATAGGCCACGTGTATTCCTTGGGAATCCACCGAAAAAGATTTGCGTGTTAGGGGCTCAAACAGGTCGAGAAAAAGCGATGACGAGCCATCGCCACTCGTTCCTCGGCTCCGGAATGCAAGAATTGAGAGCGTATCATTTTGAAATCCGGAGCTTATCGTAATGGGATAAAACAGGTTAATGTTTTGAGCACGCCACGGTGTCCCGTTTAGCATAAAGCTAAGCGTATTCCCGCCCGTATCGGTAACCGGCGTCAGGTAATCCGCTGGCCAGTCAACAGCCTCGTTCGAGCAGCTTTGCGTGGAAAAGAGGAGCCCAAACAAGAATGTGGCGATTAGGGTCGAATACATTTTGTTGCGCATATGCCACCGTGTAATTGATACTACTTTTTATTCGACATTTCCGCCTCTAACTTCTGAATTCTCTTATTCTGTTGCTCGATGTATAGCGCCAGCTCTTCAATCTTCTGTAGTAGCTTGGCTTCCATCGTACCAACCGCGATGCCGTGCACTGCAACGTCTTGTGCTGACGGAATACCCGGCAGGTGGCCCGTAGCCTGTATGCTATCCACAACGCTTTGAAGCGACGGCAGCTTATAGTTTTCGTCGAAAACAAAATCACTCCATGCTGTCGATGTCCAAATCTCCTTAGCAACCATTGAGCCATTTACGAGGAGCTTCAAATTCAGCGTACCGGAGGGAGTCGGGAGAGTTCCCGTCCCTTGCAAGGGGCCGCCGACGACAACAGCGCCCGCTGGTAATGCGGTCGTTGGTGCAATCAGTCTCAATTGCTCGATTCCATCCGACTTTAATACAAAATCCTGGGCATCCGTCGTGCCCGCGAAATTACTCGCTGAATTGGTTCCCGTATTTCCGGTGAGCCCCCAACCGCCGCTCGGTCCGGATGAAGGATTAACCAAAATGACATTCCCGTTGGCATCGACGGAGAGAGCAACGCCTGGGTTTGTAGCGACCGCGCTGGTAGAGGTCAGTTGCCAAAAGCGCAGTCCCGCAATTCCGGCCGAGCCACTATTAAGCTCAAGCTTCGCCGCAGGATTGTAGCTCATGTCTCCAGTGCTGAGATTCGTACCAATGCCGACGTTCCCATTTGCCGCTACCTTTATTGCGATTTGCTGCTCATTATTGCCATAGCCGTTCATATTACCGGTTCCATCGTTACCGGCCCAGAGCGTTAGATAGGTGCCGCTTATCGCGAATTCGCCGAGGCGGTTGGCGTCGTAGGGACCAAACAGTTCCATCCAATCGCGGCTGTCGCTGTAAACGGAATTCGAGTACAGATTGAGCTTTTGTGTGGCGCTTCCCGTGTAGAGAGAACGACCCAGCCTCGCGCCGTTGTCGTTCCCTTCGAGCCGGATATTACCGTTGACATCGAGCCGTTCGGTCGGTGCATGTTGGGCGATTCCCACATTGCCAACCGGCGAGATCGTCATTCGTTCTTGGTCAATATCGGTGTTATTCGGCGCATTATCTCCCGGGAATGTTGTTCCGAATCGGATGTATTGATTTTCTCGTCGATTCGTTATGATGATGTCGCCGGTACCCCAAGCATACCCGTTTTGATTCGAATTCGTACTGAGTACAAGGTCCTCGTCGTTCGAAAATGCCGAAAGTTGCTCCCCTCTATCGAAGCCAAGCTCCGACCATTGAAGCCCCATTCCATAGGGCAATGCGCCATAAGAAATTTTTAACGTTGCGATTTGATGCGCGTCATATCCAAACTGTGGGTCAGGGGTGTAACTATAGTTCAAGCATGGTACATGAAGATGTAGCAAATCATTTTCACCAACTTGCCACCCAGTTTGAAAGCCCGGCCCTGGTATCGAATTCGGTCGCACTCCGTGCGTCCCAATCGCCACCTTACCGCTGTCCCAAATTGTCATCCGTTCAATGTCGGCATTCACGCCTCCGGCTCCCGCACCATGCGGCGTCGTCGTAAACCGAATACTACCAGCCATTCGATCGAAGGTGCCTGGCGTGGTTAAACTTTCTCCTCCATTAAGCGAAGCGATAATCACATCCTGCGAGGTCCATGCACCCGCCAATTCGAAGTCGCCCAGTTGTGAGATCGTAGATCGGCGAATATTTCCGCTTTCCAGCGAAAGCGTTCCCCAGCGCACCTGGCTTTGGCCATAGGAGATGCGGAGCGCAGGGTTAGCGTAGTTCGGATCAGCCGTCCAAGGTCCCGCATTAAAGCCATGCAGGTGGAGAATGTCCAGCGGTGCCCCTAAAGGGAGATAGCCAATCGTACACGATCCGATGCTGGTACCAGCGGGCCATGTAGCGGTGTTCAGCGCTTGCGCCTTACTAATAGTTGCCCCCCCCCCGAAAAACATGGCCAGGAGGGCCACGATGGAAAGGGAATTCGAAGCGGCGGCTGCAGGCCGGAGGCACTGCGCCACGCGAGAAAGAGAAGCGTTCATGGTCATTCGGTTTTAAGAATTTTTTGCGGGAGAGAGGCGCCGCGACCGGCGGCGGAACTCAGGCGCACAACTACGAGGATGAGTGCCTCAATCAAAAAACTATGCCAGCCGGGAAAAGCGGCAAATGCTGTCGAATTTCAGCGATGCCTAAAATTTTAAGGCGCGGGAGCGTAAAATTGCTTTATTACGCACGATAAAATATTTCCTACGAGCGGCAGATCTCTACTGCGAATGCCTGTTCACTAAAAGGCCGGTTCCCCGCCGGAGACGGCTTCGGGTATTTGCTCGAACTCGGGCCAGTTCGCATAGTTCTCGAAGCGGCCAAACTGTTTCTGGAACGTTGCGGCGACTTCGCCGACCGGTCCGTTACGCTGCTTGCCCACAATAATTTCGGCCACGCCGGCGGCGGGAACTGTTTCTCCGCGCACGACGGTGTTTTCGAGGCCGTAGGTCTCGGCACGATAGATGAAGAGGACCACATCCGCATCCTGCTCGATGGCTCCGGATTCCCTCAAATCGCTGAGCAAAGGCCGGCGGTCGTTGCGGCTTTCGACGCTGCGGTTTAGCTGCGAGAGCGCGATGACCGGAATACTTAGTTCCTTCGCCAGCGCCTTGAGCGAGCGGGAGATCATCGAAATTTCGCGTTCCCGCGATTCCATGGATTTACCAGCGCTCATCAGTTGCAGGTAATCGACAATGATCAGCCCAATCCCATGCCGCGCTTTCAAGCGTCGTGCCTTCGCGCGAATTTCCAGCGGTGTGATAGCCGGTGTATCGTCAATAAAAATCGGTGCTTCCGAAAGCCGGCCAATCGTCATGGACATGCGGCGCCACTCATCGTCATTCATCTGCCCTTTTCGCGCGCGCTGCATATCCACTTTTGCTTCGGCGCAGAGCATTCGAAGGACCAGTTGCATGGATCCCATTTCGAGCGAGAACACGGCAACAGGAACTTTTGGCATGGCCTGTGCCGGCATGGCCGCATTACGCGCAAAACTAAGCGCGAGCGCCGTCTTTCCCTGCGAGGGCCGGGCGGCAAGCACTACCAGATCGGAATTTTGCCAGCCGCTGGTAATCTGATCCAAATCGAGCAGGCCGGTGGTAACACCGGTAAGCCCATTGTGCTGGTCCTTGATCTTGTCCAGCATCTTCATGGTGTCGAAGGCCAGTTGCTTGATGGGCTGCGCGCTCTTGCGGTGGCGCGTTTCGGAAAGCTCGAAGAGGAATGCTTCGGCTTCATCGAGCAGGTTGAAGGTGTCGAGTTCCCCCTCGAAGGCCCGGAGCTTGATCTCCTCGCAAATACGAATCAGTTCCCGCGCGATATATTTCTCGAGGATGATGCGCGCATAGCTTTCGACGTTGACCGTCGTGACGACTTTCGAGGTAAGCTCCACGAGATACGCCGGTCCGCCAATTTCTTCGAGCTTGCCATCCAGGGCAAGCTGGTTTTTCACGGTGAGCAGATCGATGGGCTCGGAACGATTATCGAGCTGGATCATCGAGCGATAGATGAGCGTGTGGGCGTCGCGGTAGAACGGGCTGTCATCGAGCGAGCGATCGCCCAAGATTTCGACGGCGCGGTTGGCGGAGGCTTTGTCAATCATCATTGCGCCTAAGAGCGCCTCTTCAAGATCGACGGCCTGGGGCGGCAGGAAGCCTTTGGGGGAAAGCTTCTCATAAAGTTCCGAAAAACTCTTGAGGTAAAGCCGCGCGCTGCGCGCGCCCGGAAGAACGTTCGGTTGTATCGGCTGAAGGCTCACGGATGGTGAATGAGGAATGACAAATGACGAATGACAAATTGCGCAACTCCTGAACCGGAGAGCGTTGCGGAAAGTGCATAAAAAAATGACCGCGCTGCACAAGGCGGCGCGGTCCTCATAGAATCCTAATTTTTTTAGCTGGCGGCCTTGGCGATACCGTCCAGGTTCATTCCGTTGACGATCGCGCGGAGATCGTCCAGCGTAACGCCACCGGAGCCTTCGACCATGAGATAGATACGGTCTCCGAGGACGACTCCGACCTGGCCTTCATTGGCTTTCTTTTTCCAGTCCACCCATCCGGGATATCCTCCGAACTTCTCGCCATGCTGCAGTTCTTCAGCATTTTCCATGCTGAAATTCTCCATCATGGAATAGGCTGCGGTGAGGCCCTGGAGATAGTTGTAGTCCGCGAGCGTCACTTTGACGTGCTTGTCCCCGTTGTTGAATTCGCGGTCGGCGGTGGACCACTCGACACCGCTCATGGTCATGCTGGAGGTTTCCGGCTCCTGGGCCGTGAAGCCACTAAGGTTCGGAAGGAAGCCCGCCAGCGTGCTCGAAGGAATCGCATGCGCCGCGGACTTGTGTGCGGCGGCGCCACCCATTGCCTGGCTGATGGCATTGCCTACATTGTTCGTGCTATTATTCGTGGCCTGCTGATCGGCCGGGGTGTTTGCGGTATCGCTCTTTTTGCTGCACCCGGCAAAGGCCAGAGTTGCCACCGATACGAAAAGAAGACTGAGACGGATTAAGGATGTTCGTTTCATTGTTTGTGAAAATTAATGGTTAAACACGTTCACGAAAACCTTGCAATATACGAAACTTTGCGATGCGCCGTGTGAAGAAGCGAACTCATCGGTCACGGGCCTGCCTGTTTTTCGCATGGCCGGTACGAACGCGTTGAAATTTGGTATTTTTGTAGTCCATGAATCGAATTGCGGTGCTAACGAGCGGTGGCGATGCTCCGGGTATGAATGCAGCGATCCGGGCGGTCATCCGCGCGGGTTGCGATAAGGAAATGAAAATGTTCGGCGTACGCGATGGCTACGAGGGGCTGATTGCCGGCAATCTCGTGCGGTTGCGCGCGCGCGATGTCGGCGGGGTGATCCACCTGGGGGGTACGTTTCTGGGCAGCGCCCGGTCCAAAGAATTCAAAACACCCGAAGGCAGAGCGCGGGCGTTACGCAACCTTCGAGAATTAAATATCGAAGCCCTCGTCATTATTGGCGGTAACGGTTCCCAAATGGGGGCCTACGAACTTTCGAAACTCGGGTTCCCCGTCGTCGGAATCGCGTCCACGATCGATAATGACCTGTACGGCTCCGATGTCACGCTCGGAGTGGACACGGCAACGAACATCGCGCTCGAAGCCATAGACCGGCTGAAAGTTACTGCTTCCTCGCACCGCCGTGCTGTGCTCGTGGAAGTGATGGGCAGAAAATGCGGTTACCTCGCGCTCATCTGTGGTATTGCGGGCGGCGCGGAGACCATTGTGATCCCGGAATTCGAAATTACGCCGGACGATGTTGCCGAGTCCATGCTGGACGCCTTTCGGCGCGGAAAAAACCATGCGCTGGTCGTCGTCTCGGAAGGGGCAAAATCGAATGCGACCGTGCTTACGCAAATGCTCCGGCAGCACCAGGAACTTTCCGGCTTCGAGGTGCGGACAACGATCTTAGGGCACGTGCAGCGCGGCGGAGTTCCCAGCGCTTCGGACCGCATCCTCGCGGCTCGATTCGGGATTGCGGCCATCGAACAAATCGCAGCCGGCAATCACGGGATACTGGTCGGAATTCATAACGGGGAGATGCTCTACACGCCGCTGGCCGAAGTTGCGGCGAACAAAAAGCTGCTGGATCTCAACCTTTTCCAAATGGCCAAAACGCTGGCGACCTAATTCAGCATCGGCTTGGGAAGCGCGGGCTGCGCCTCTTGCGCAACCTTTGGGAACCGCACAACGACGGTTGTTCCCTTCCCTTCCGAAGAACGGATCTCGATGGTCCCGTTCATCGCTTCGACCAACTTCTTTGTGATCGTCAATCCCAGTCCGGAGCCTTCGATGGCCAGGTGTTTTCGCTCGCGACGGAACTCATCGAAAATGTAGGGAAGGAACGATTCCGAAATGCCAATACCCGTATCGATCACGCAGACGCTGACGGAACGGTTATCCTGCGGGCCTTCTTCGACCACATTGATAAGAATGGTCCCGGTATTCGTAAACTTAATGGCATTGCCAACAAGATTGGTCAGAATGCGCTCGAAGTATCCCGGATTAACGAAGACCCGAAGTTCCCCGGTAGAGGCGCCAATGCACAGCGCCACCGATTTCTTTTTTGCAATCGGTTCGACCATTTTCACCACGCTTTCGACAGCGGTCCGTGGATCGATTACCTCGCCGCCAAAATCGGTGCGCCGCGATTCCAGCCGGGAAAGATCGAGAATATCATTGATAATTTCGATCAGCTTCTTCGAGTTCTCTTCAATAATCGTCGTATAATACCGGACGTCGGGGCTGCCGGCGGCAATTTCTTCGACGACATTGCAATTGGCGATGATTGCCATAAGCGGCGTTCGCAACTCATGGCTCATGCTGGAAAGAAAACTGGACTTCACGCGAGATTGGTCCTGCGCGATCTCCTTGGCACGCATGAGTTCTTCTTCAATCCGGCGTCGTTCCGTGATATCGCGCGCGGCACAGGAGACTCCATCGACAATGCCGTAATGCATGATTGGATTGAAACTGAGTTCGAACTGCCGTTCGGTGGGTTGGCTGCCCGGGGCCTCTATTCGCACGACATCCTCCATCACGAAGTGTTCGCGCTCCAGCGCACGCCGGTAGCATTCCGCTAATTTCTTCTCGAAGGCACCCGCAGATACGATGTGCGCCTTTAGCGCGCGAAATGTGGAGTTCGAAGTCACCACTTTCCCAATCCGATCGACCGACCATAGCGCATCGAGCGTATTCTCGAAGACGGCCTCCAGGTTCGCGCGCGAGGTGCGGAGTTCGGCCTCCAACGCTTTGTGGCGCGAAATGTCCGTCATCGAGCACCAGCACATGCGGCGCGGTTCGCCCGTCGTCGTTACAACGATGGACCGGCAATTAAGCTGAACGAAGGTCTGCTTTCCGCGGAAGGATAATGTTAGCTCGATCGACTGCGATTCCTCGGAGCGCATCGCCTTCTGCAGAAACGTCAGGAATACCGGAGCATCGTTCTTCACGAGATAGCTTGCGAGTGGTGTTCCGCATAGCATCATCCGGTCCTTCGTTCCGATCAGGGAGGCACCGGCAAGGTTGATCGAATGGATCAATCCTTTCTCGTCGAGCGTCGCATAACCTATGGGTGCATAGTCGAACAGGCTGGCATACTCATCGCGGGCTACTTCGAGCTCGGCAGTGGCCTGGCGCAGCTCCTCGTTCTGCATCCGCAGTTCTTCCTGATGGACCTGCAGATGGTAGGTCAGCTCCCGAATCTGGCTCGTTTCCTCGCGAGCCGTTTCGGCAGTATGACTCAGATCGTGGATGACGGAGAGCAACTCCGACTTGGTCATTTTCTCAATGGAACCAGAAAGCATAAATCAGCGGCAACAAATGGATAAAACTTTCAACAGAACGATACACCCTTACGTAGTGTAAGCGGGCAGTCCCGAAAAAAGTGAGATCACCTAAAGAATTGCATGAATCGCTAAAATGGAAAAACTCTTCAAATCGGCAGCTACCGGAATGCCGTTTTGCGACTCATCCGTATCCAAATTCCGAGCCAGACGAGCTTCGGTGTTGGACGTTATTTCTGCTCGGCTTCGCTCACGACAGGCCGCAATTGCTCGCTATCGACTAACAGAAGTATCGCTCCATCGATCTTATTTTCAGCTGTTTTGTAGGGGCGGATCGAAAGCGAATACCAATGATTCGATTTATCCTTTACCTGCTCTTCATGCACCCGTATCGAGTCGATCACATATCGTATCTTCCCTTCGATATTTTCGATATGGACGTTCGGTTTTATATCTCCGATCGGGCGGCCCACATCCGTGGGAATGAGATTCAGAGTTAGCGCGGCCTTCGGATTGAAGCGGCGAATACGAAGGTCCATCCCGACCATCACGACCGTGAGCGTGACGTTTGCCAACAAATTGCTCAGATCATTATTGACCTGCGATAGTTCCGTGTTGCGGACCTGCAATTCATCGTTGAGCGTCGTCAGTTCTTCATTGACCGACTGCATTTCTTCCTTCGCGGTCTCCAGTTCCTGATTGGTGCTTTGCAGTTCTTCATTTGAGGACTGAATCTCTTCATTGGCCGATTTTAATTCCTCGGTGTAAGCATCGTGCTCTTCGATAGTGCGCTGGAGATAATCCTTCGCCTCGGCCAGTTCCTGCTCGAGTATTTTGATCCTTCGCTCGGAAGTCTTGGCGCCTTTCTTCGATTTTCCTTTCGCCGGCTCCGCCTCGAGCGTGCTCTTTTCTTCGAACAGGACGACGAAGTATTGCTGGCGCTGAGGAGCGCCGCGAAATGGAATTATTTTTACCGTAACTTCGACCGGTCGTCCGTCGATTTCGAGTGTCAGCCCCTCGTTGGTCACCGGCTTGCCCATCCGCTTCGCGCGCATAACCGCCATACGGATTTTCAGGCGAAGCGGTTCGGCGGCCATGCGCAACAGGTTTAGGCTGGCGGCACCTTGCGCCGGCTGCAGATAGCGGCTCGTCTGCCCGCGAAAGTGGAGAATATCCATTTTCTCATCGATAATAACTCCGGGCGGAGCGAAATCGGTGAGAATAATTCGCTCGGCTTCTTTTTGAATATCGAGCGATTGCTTGTGCTCTTCCTGATCCGGACGGGGGAGCTTAAAGTGCGGCAACCCCGCTGCCACGTGGAATGGCTCCGGCTCCTCGGATTGCTTCACAGCACTCTCTTTCTTTTGGTAAATCTTATTTTTTCTGTCCATCAGTTGGAAGAGTTCGGAATTAAAGCCGGTCGTTTCACTGGTGCCTAATAGTAAATATCCGCCCGGCACGAGCGCGTGATAAAACGTTCCAACTAATTGCTTCTGGATGGAAGCGTTCAGATAGATAAGCAGGTTGCGGCAGCAGATAAAGTCGAGCCGGGAGAACGGTGGATCTTTCAGCACATTTTGCCGCGCAAAGATACACAAATCCCGAACCCGCTTCGAAATTTGGAAACTATCGTCAACTCGCTTAAAATACTTCCGTTGCCGGTCGGACGAAAGCTGCTGCACCCCAGCGGCCGGATAAATGCCTTTGCGTGCCTTATCGATGGCCGGTTCGCTGACATCCGTCCCAAACATTTGAATGGGAATTTGATTCGCGCCTTCGCCTAAATATTCGAGCAGCGCGATCGCGACGGAATAGACCTCCTCGCCGGTAGAACAGCCCGGCACCCAAATGCGGACCGGATCTTTCAAATCCCGATTGCGAACGATCTCCGGAAACACGACCGCTTTGAGCGTATCGAAGGCCGCCTCATCGCGAAAAAAGGAGGTTACATTGATGAGCAGGTCGTTATATAATTCCTGGAGTTTTTTCGGATCGTTGCTCAGCTCCGTCACATATTGCTCGACCTTCGGAATTCCGGCAAGGAGCATTCGCCGGAGAATGCGGCGGCGAACAGTGGAACTCTTGTAATTCGAAAAATCCAGTCCGCTCGTATGCCGCAGCATGTAAAAAATACGGGCGAGCGCCTTTTCATTCTTGATAAACGGCTTCGCGGACCACAGTTCCGCATGCAGCACCGGATTCTCGCCCAATTTATTTAGTTCCTGAGCGATGGCACCCGGCGCGAGGACCATATCGGCATTGCCCGAGGCGATCGCGCTCTTCGGCATTCCATCGAATTTTGCGGATTCATCCTGCGCGAAAGTAATTCCACCGGCGGTTTTTATCGCAATGAGCCCCAGCGTGCCATCGGAACCGGTTCCCGAAAGGACCACGCCGATGGCTTTATTGCCGATGTCTTCCGCGAGCGACTCGAAGAGCGCATCGATCGGCATTCCGGGCCGGTCTTCATTCGGAACGTACACCAGTTTGCGGCGCAGGATTCCAAACCGGCCGTTCGAAGGAAGGACGTAGATTTTGTTGGGAGCGATCGCGGTTCCATCCTTGCCCTCTTCAATCGGCAGTTTTGAACTCTTCTGCAACAGCCTCGGCAAGGGACTTTCCCGGGACTCCGCCAAATGCTGCATCAGAATATAGGACATGTTATTCGGCAACAGTTGCGAGATAAATTCCCTTAATGCCTCGAGCCCGCCGGCCGATGCCCCCACCGCCACGATGGGCACTTCGCGGGCATTGAACTTTGGGCTTATAGGCGCGCGAGGAGGCTCCGGCGGATCTATAGTACCTTTTGAAGAAGGAGAGCGTGACGTCGTTCCCTTCGTTTTTTTGGGAATACGGCGAGATACTTGTTTCTTCTTCGACATGCGCAGGTCCTTCGTGGTATGAATACTACAAAATTACAACGTCTCGCTGGCCAGCTCGTTCAATTCCAGCGACTCATCGTGAATTAAGGTATTGCGCAAAACTACTAAGTGTTGTTCCAGGGATTCTGCACTTCGCATGAAATTTTGGGCGGACCGTCCGCT
The DNA here is from genome assembly GCA_021825235.1 of Bacteroidota bacterium. Classification (GTDB taxonomy): domain Bacteria; phylum Bacteroidota; class Ignavibacteria; order Palsa-1295; family Palsa-1295; genus PALSA-1295. The sequence goes on from JAKAIL010000033.1 coordinate 16,837, forward strand.
TCCTTTCTCGGACATCCGCGCTGCGAGTTTTCTGCACAAGACTGCCTTTTCTTTCATCAGACGCACCGCCGTCCATAAGGCTTCCTCGATCTTCAGAGATTGTCCATCGACTAAGGATTCGGCTGTCAGCTTGTGGCCCTGATGACACGCAAAATTGACGATCCCGCCTTCCTTTTGTTCCCATAACACTCCACCGCACTCGGGGCAGGTGAGCACCGAATGCTCCCCATTGCGGGAATGATTTTCCTCGTGAGCAAGGTCGTTCTGGATTTTTTCTTTAAGTTCCATCGCACTATGTCGGCTTGGAGGATCAAGGGTTGCTCCATCAGCCCCGCCGTGGTTCGCGCCGTCCTTCGCTCCATTGTTTGCGCCATCCTGCTGCACCAATCGTGAGAGGAGCGGACCCAATTCATTCGAATGAACAATATAGTCCGGCCTTGCCGCCGCGATGGCACTCTCTGGCATCGAGGGGACCAGCGCATCTTCGGGGTCCTGCACGATAACCGTTCCGCCAGCCTTTTGGATGGCGGCCATCCCGACCGCCCCATCGTTCATGGAACCGGACAGAATGACGCCAATCACTCTTCCACCATAGGTGGCCGCTGCCGAGCAAAACAATTCGTCGATGGAAGGCCGGTGCCGATTGACTCGTGGGCCACGAGCTAAGTGGATGCGCCCATCGGTAAACGTCATGTGATAGTCCGGCGGGGCAATATAGATTTTTCCCGCTTCCACAATCTCATCGTCCTTGGGATGCACGGCCAGATGCGTTCCTTTTCGCGTGAGAATTCCGGGCAGCAAGCTGGGAGGGCTCGCCGGAATATGCAGGACAATAAATGTCGCGGCGCGATGGTCCATCGTAAAGCCACCGACCATTCGCACCAATGCTTCAACGCCACCGGCCGAAGCCCCGACCACAATAATTCGTGGCTGTTTCATGCCGTATCACTGGCAAGTATTATGCCGAGAGAAAATTAGCGCGCCGGAGGGTTCATGCCCAAACCGGGAGCCGGGCAGTTGGGCTGCCGGTAATATCGCCGGCCAAATCCACGGCGCATTTCACGCATGCTCAAGGCTTTCGTTTGTTGCGCCGGTGTGAGCACGGCGTGAAGCTCATCGCGATAGCTTTGCATGTGTACTTGCTGCGAATCGCGGAGCGCTGGGCGATCGCTTCGTGGAGCATTTATCAGCTTTTGATGATCGGCATCCCATTGACGTTCGCGCTCGAGCAGAATCGTGCGCACTTGCTGTTCCTGGGCTGCTGTAAGATTCAACTCCGATTTCCAGACCTGCACTCGCTTCTCCACGCGGCTTTCCAGTGTAGATGGCGCGGGCTGCGCAAATACGCCGGAAGCCAGAATCAGGAGTAGAACAAACAGCGAGAAAATCGCAAAATCTTTATCGGTTCTTCTGGTACGAGTCATCGCAATTCCTTTCCAAAATGTGTAATTGCATTGGACTATAGGGAATGCGTGCCAAGCGAAAAAAGGGAGGATTTTCGCCAATCGTGCGGGGACTGGTAGATTTTTCGTCGTAAGAATTTAACCGGCGGCGTAAAAGGAAGCAGACAGTTTATGCGCCGCGAGCAGCCGTGATATTGACGCGCAACCCAAGCGTGCGAAGCGCGATCAATTCCTGAGAAATACCGTGACCGTTTTTAGCGCCGTTCGCTTCAAGGACTCGTGCAATGGCATGTTCAATTTCTTCCGGAGTTCCTTCTTCGAATGCGTCGGAGAGAAATGCCGCCGCATTCGCCGGATTGCGAAGCTCACTCAACAAATATTCATCCCAGCTTTCTGTCGGCATGTTTATTCTCTTTATATTCTTTCCAACGGTTTTTTGCCAAAGCAATAGTTCTGTTCTGATCCCGCTTATCAGAACCAGCCAATAGCAAAATAATTTCCGGACCGTCTATCGCATAATAAACACGCCAGCCAGGCCCAAAATGAATCCGCATTTCCTGGACGCCCTCCCCTACGGATCTTGCGTCTCCGAAACTTCCCAAAGCAGCACGATCAATCCGGCGCTGGATTCGAGAGCGAGTATCGGAATCCAAACTTTGGAGCCATTCTCATCAATAGGAATGGCCATTGAGAGCGCGATAGATGAGAAGCTTGCGTAAGTTCATGCCTTCCCATTGAACGTCAGGTACGTATGGTCCTGCAGGCCTTTTTCGTACTCGTTCAACATGCGCATGGCCTCGTTGGGCTTTAGCCGGTCGGACTTGATGGCCTCGTCAATCTGCACCTTCATGCGCCGCACGAGTTCCTTCTCGTGATATTGCGTTAGTTCCAGCACCTGCGAGATGGAATTCCCGGCAATCGTTTCCTCGATATAAAAGCCGGATTCTTCGTCCGGATCGAGGAAGACATGCGCCTCATTCACGCGCCCGAAGAGATTGTGCAAGTCACCCATAATGTCCTGATAGGCGCCGGTGAGGAACAGGCCAATGTAATACGGTTCGCCATTGCGGAGGGGATGAAGCGGGAGCGTGGTGCGAACATCCTTAATATCGGCAAACTTGGAGACTTTGCCATCGGAGTCGCAGGTAATATCCACCAGCGTTCCGTGGATGACCGGCGGCTCATTCAGCCGGTGGACCGGCATGATCGGGAAAATTTGCCCTAAGGCCCAGTGATCGAGCAAGCTTTGGAAGACCGAAAAGTTACACAGGTATTGATCGGCCAAGTGTGGCGTAAGATCGGCAATTTCCTCGGGAATTTCTTCTTCGATATTCGGGTCCTCCAGGCGGCGCTTGAACAGTTCCGTAATCTCTTCGATGATGTGCCAGTAGAAGGTCTCGATCTTGGCCTTGGTGCGCAAGTCGAGAATGCCCAGGTCGAAGGCGTTCTGCGATTCGTCTTTGATCTGTAGCGTATCGTGCAAAGCGTCGCGCGGGTTCTCTTCGATGCGCTCCTTAATTTTTTGGAGTTGCTTCACCCACTTGTGATCGCTCCGCTTCACGGTGAGATCGTATTCTGCTTTCGTTTTTTCGATCGCGCCGAACACGCGGACGACGAGCAGCGAATGGTGCGCAACGATCGCGCGGCCCGATTCGGAAACAATGTGCGGATGCGGCACCGATTCTTCCTCGCACACGTCCATGATGTTGAAGACGGTGTCGCCAGCATAGTCCTCCATCGTGTAATTGGTGGAGGAATGAAAACTCGTCCGGCTGCCATCATAGTCAACGCCCAGGCCACCGCCGACATCGATGTATTGTATGCCCGTAAGCCCCATCTTCACGAGTTTCGCATAATAGCGCGTGGCTTCGCGCGTGGCGCGTTTGATGGAGAGAATATCCGGTATCTGGCTGCCGATATGGAAGTGAACGAGTTGGAGCGAGTCAATGGAATCATTTTTTTGCAGGTACTCGATGGCTTCCACGAGGTCCATCGTTGAAAGGCCAAACTTTGCCGATTCGCCGCCGGAGGTGGACCAAATGCCCGTGCTCTTCGCCGCCAATCGAATACGAACACCGATAACCGGCTTCACGCCAATCTCCCGCGCCACTTCTACGATGGACTTCACCTCCTCCACCTTCTCGGCAATCATGATAACCTTTTTGCCGAGCTTGTTACCAAGCAACGCCGTGCGAATGAAGGCGGTATCTTTGTAGCCGTTGCAGATAATAATGGCCTCGCTATTCTGGTGCGTGGCGAGTGCTGCAAACAGCTCCGGCTTGGAACCCGCTTCGAGACCGTAATTAAATGGCCGCCCGGCATCCTCGATCTCTTCGACCACTTCACGGAGCTGATTAACCTTGATCGGAAAGACGCCGAAGTACGAGCCACGATAATTCTGCTCTGCAATAGTATCGGCAAAGGCTTTATTGAGATTGATGACGCGATCGCGCAGCAAATCCTGGAACCGAATGACGAGCGGGAATTGCAGGCCCCATTCTTCAGCGTCTTTCAGTACATCCATGACATCGATCGTTGCCCCGGCGCTCCGCGCCGGCGAGATCGTTACATGCCCCTCCTCATTGATACCGAAGTATCCCAGGCCCCACCGGTCGATGTTGTACGTCTCGACGGCGTCCTCGATGGTCCATTCCGATTTGGGAAGGAAATCGGCCAGCGTGAGGTCACGCGAGGAATCGTGGCCGTTCGTGGTCACATATTCACGCTCTGGCGCAAGCTGCTGTTCGTGAGAAAGAAGTTGTTCCGGCAAAAGGGTTAATTACGAATTACGATTAGCGGAACAAGAAGTGTGTAACATCGGTGCTCCGCAAAGTGGGTTAACGAAAGAAAAAGAATTTGCACACTCCGGCACGATCGAGCGAATCTAATTCGGCGTGATCGGCAGTAACGAAGATACCGCGAATTGATTTTGCATACGCGACCCCGATTGCATCGGCAAGCGAAAGCGGCCGGTATCGAGTTTTCAGACGCGCGGCTTCTTTCCATAGCTTAGGATTGATTTCGTCGAATATCTCAATACCAACCGAGAGAATATCTTTCAGGACGGTGTCTGCCGTGACCTCATCCGCCTTACGAGCGAAATGATAGAACACCTCTATCATATTAACTGAATGGACACTGATTGTTACACGCGGGGACCATATCAAATCAGAAACAGTGTCATAACCCTTCTCTCCCTCGAAAAGAGCGATAAGAGAACACGCGTCGAGTATAAATTTCACTTGCCCGGATGCTGCGCTTGATATCGACGTTCCTCGCGGTCAGTTTCCTCATGTTTCTCACGAAGGAATTCCTGGACTCCGCCTGTAAGCCCCGCATACTTCCCAACAAGAGATTTAACCCGGGCTACTCGCTCCTGCTGTGTCAGCGTGTTCCACGGTTTCATCCGTTTCGTTTTGGAGTTCATGGAATTGGAAACACATTCCTCTGCAAAAAAAGGTTCTCCGATGAAACTTTCACTGTAACTCCGGTCATGTTCAGGTGTTCAATTAATACAAAGATAATATTATGAAGCTTACACTAACGGTATCAGCGCTGCTGGGCGTTGCGCTTTTGGGCGGATGCAAAAGTCCCTCCACCGTCCAGGATGCCCGATCTCGGCACGCTCATGG
>JAKAIL010000034.1 GCA_021825235.1 Bacteroidota bacterium
GTCATGCGAAAACTACTGCACATCTTCTGGGGCATTGCAAAAAGTGGTCAGCCACGAAAAATTGTAGTAATAAATGCAAAAAATATCATGGCAACCACTTGACTTTTAAGACGGTATCTGCGAGTACATCGTCGCTCCGCGACTTAATCTATCGACCGATTCGCCAGCAATGTGCTCGCGGAGAATATCGAGGTTATCGCCGAAATAGAGTTTGTTCATGTGTGGGCGGCCCGAGACGGGCGGATAGGTGCCTATCAAACATGGTACTAATATACAACAAACTCGGGGCGGAAATATGCCGCCCCTATGGGACTCTGGGTTTTAAAACAATCTCATAACTCGTCTTCATCGACGGGATCGGTAGGCCGGTCATACCGCAGCACGGACCCCTGCAGGATATTTTTTTGCGCAGCTAACGGTTCCTTGAGCGAGGACATGACGATTACCTCTACTTCCTCGCCCGGAGAAAATGGCAATGAGTGGAGCGTTAAATCCCCACCATTCTGAATCCGCGTTTCTGTTCGGAATGCCTGCATGAAAAACGCAACCAAATTCTAGGAGAACTCGTGCCGCTCCTGCTGCAACATTTGGAGGGATTTTTTAGGGAGCGATTCTGGTAATGTGGGCAGGGCGGCGTCAGCGCCTTGCGGCTGGCGGCCTGCACCCCCCGATCAGGTCGAGGGCAGGCTCTTCCAGGGCATACTCTTTTCTTTCGCTCTCAACCTGGGGTTCCGCTTCGCTTTACCCCAGGCTATGGACACATGCCCCCTTCGGGGGCGCTGTTCTCGGATTCATCACGCAATGGCTTTGCCAAGTATACTTGTTGCAACAAATGAGAACAAAATTTTAGAAAAATAATTACAGGTTGTGGATAACAACATTATTTTGTACATATTGTTGCGTTAAATATAGCTATAGTTATCCACAACGGCATGTGGAAGAAAGGTAGAATATCGAAATTGGTGCCGAAAACAGCTCAATTTTGGCAGGTGATTTTTGGCCGAGGGGTGGGGGTAAAAGTATGAGTTGGAAGAGTTTGGAAAATGAACGTTCGAGAGAGGCATTTGCAAAAAGAAACGCATGGGAACGAAACATGGGCGGCGAAGAATGAAAAAAGTTCTCGTCCCAAGCCCATAAGAGTTCCGGGGACATTGCAGCCGGAGAATTGTTAAGGGTACTTCATGCTAATCAGCCAAACCCCGCTCCGCATATCGCTCGCCGGCGGAGGCACCGACCTCCGCGCGTACTACAAGGATTCCGACGGCTTCGTCGTCTCGACCGCCATCGATAAGTACATGTATGTGCTCATCAAGGAACGATTCGATTCGAAGATTTATCTGAACTACGCGGCTCGGAAGGAAATTGTGGACGATATTTCGGAGATCCAGCACGAGCTGGTCCGGGAAGCGGGGCTCATGGCCGGGCTTCGGAACGGTTTCGAGCTTGCCACGTTTGCGGATATTCCCTCAGAAGGTTCCGGCTTAGGTTCCAGCAGTAGTCTTACGGTAGGGCTTTTAAATGCGATGTACACGTTTTGTGGCCGCCAGGTAACACACGACCAGCTTGCCGAAGAAGCCTGCATGATCGAAATCGAAATCCTGAAAAAGCCGATTGGAAAGCAGGACCAGTACATTGCGGCGCACGGCGGACTTTCGGCAATTACGTTCCACGGGTCCGAGCGTGTAACGACCGAACGGCTGGAACTTACGGAGCGGGAGCGGCACGATTTGGGTGGGCGCTTCATGCTCTTTTTCACAAATGTTACACGGCAGGCAGCCTCGATTCTACAGGAGCAGCAGGAGAAGACGGCGTCGAATCGGAACCAGTTGCAGGAGATCCATGCGCTCGGCAAGCAGGTGGAAACAGCCATTCGCTCGCGGCATTTCGATGATATTGGCGAAGTGCTCGATGAGAACTGGAAGCTCAAAAAGCGATTAGCCTCGGGTATCACGAACGCGCAAATCGATGAGATGTACGAGCGGTCACGAGCAGCGGGAGCAGTCGGCGGAAAGGTTGCCGGGGCCGGCGGCGGCGGGTTCCTGCTGCTGTACGTGAAGCCGGAACATCAAGCGAAAGTACGAGAATCGCTTTCGGAATATCGGCAAATGCCAATCATGCTGGATAATTTTGGAGCGACGATAATTTTTAATCAACGGCGCTATCGCTGGTAGCACGAAAAGTGTTAAAGGGCGGGTGCGAAGAACTTTTATAGAATGCTTTTCAGAGAATTCGGTAATTATGCATAAGCTTTTTTCCCGTAACACTTCAGCACTTTAACATTTTTATTCCTATGCTTGAGCTATTTCTTTTGAGGCACGGCCAAACCCCATCGAGCCGCGCTAACAGCTTCTGCGGTGGCGGGCTGGATGTGCCGCTGACTCCGGAAGGTACTGAAATGGCCACAGCCTTTGCGGATTTTTATAAGGCGGTGCAATGGAACGCGATTTATTTCAGTCCGCTGGAACGGACAAGAGTTACCGCCGAGATTATCCGATCGGAACGCAATATTCCAATGTTTCCGACCGAACACTTGAAGGAGATTGCCTACGGGCAATGGGAAGGAAAGACCGTTGAGGAAGTGGACCGTGAATATCACGACGAGCATATAAGCTGGATTGCCGATCCGGCGTGGTATCCTCCAACGGGTCGCGAGCAGGCAACCAGTGTGGCAACGCGGTCTATCGGGGTGGTCCAATCTATTCGCGATGCGTTCGAGGATGGAAAGGTCCTCATCGTTTCACATAAGGCAACGATCCGAATCGTGCTCTGCTCGCTCATTGGAATCGATGTGGGGCGGTTTCGTTACCGGCTATCGTGTCCGGTGGGTTCCGTGAGCGTAGTGCGGTTCGAGGAGCATGGACCGTTTATTGACCGAATTGGCGACCGCTCGCACTTGAACGATCGGTTGAAAACCCTTCCGGGAACCTGATGAGCTACCGATCGTTCATGCTCCGCCGCTTTCGCGACTCGGAATTGATGAGATACAGCGCCGTTTTAATTCTATCGGCCTGGTTATTAGCCCTGCTAATGAGGATTTCCAACTGAGTAGCGGTATTTTGTAATCGGAGCAGACGGTCAACCTTGTTGAGCCGCTCGAAGTCATGGTTCATTGACGCAGAGGGTTGCATGGCAATTTCAGTTAACGGTTATACAAAAAAAGAGATACGTCAAAAATCACAGCAAACAAAAGGCCAAGCGGAACTTATAGTATCCACATTTTTTATGAGTCTGCACTCATGGTGTGAACCGAACTACGGTGCGGAGGAGTTAGAGAATTGTAATCCAAACGCCGCTTTTTGAATCAATAGGTCAGACATGACATTCGACGAATATTTACACTATTTCAATCAGTCCCTTACATCCCTCGATCCCATGGAAATTGTGCAGTTTCTCGATCTACTGGTAGATGCCTATGAGAACGACCATACGGTGTTCGTGATTGGGAACGGAGGAAGCGCGGCCAATGCCTCGCATTTTGCAAACGACCTTGCGAAGGGAACACTCCGTTCCATGGACCAGCAAAAAAGGTTACGCGCGCTTTCCCTCACCGATAACGTTGCCCTTATGACAGCCTATGGTAACGATGAAGGCTATGCCACGATTTTCGAGCAGCAACTAAGGACTTACGCTCGACCGGGCGATATTGTCGTGGCTATTTCGGGTTCCGGCAATAGCCCGAATGTGGTCGGGGCTATTGAATGGGCAAACGCCAACGGCTTGCATACGGTCGGAGTGACCGGCTTTGCCGGTGGGAAATTGAAGAAGCTTGCAAAGACCAGCGTCCATGTGCCGTTGGATGATATGTGTACTTCCGAAAGTGTTCACTCCGTGATATTCCATTATGTGGCGATAGAACTGCAGAAGCGCTTATATGCAGAAAGGGCGGCATGAAAGCCGTCCTGTTCGATTTATTTGGAACGCTCGTTGACAATCCGACGGTCGCGCAGGTGGGCGAACTGCACGCGAGCGTGGCTTCGGTGCTCGAAGTTTCTCCGGAAGAATTTGCTCATGGGTGGAGCGTTACATTCCAGGAGCGGTCGAGCGGAGCGTTTGGTTCTGTAGAAGGAGCCATTGTAGTCGCCGCTATGAAATGTTCCAAACCCTACGCCGAAGGCGGACTTGCGAGAGCCGTCCGGGTTCGCCGGGATTTAACACGTGGCTGGTTAACTCCTCGAAAGGACGCTCAGTCCACGCTTACCGAAATTCGGAACCGAGGTTTCCGAACGGGCCTGCTGTCGAACTGCACGCAGGAAGTTCCGGAACTGTGGAGTGAAAATATACTTTCCACGGTCATCGACGTGCCGCTATTTTCGAGCATAGAATTCCTTCGCAAACCGATCCCGGAATTTTACGAACGAGCTCTGGCGCGGCTGAATGTTCCCCCCGCGGAATGCCTTTTCGTTGCCGATGGCGATAATGGGGAACTCGCAGCAGCACGAAGACTTGGTATGCCAGCGGTCATGATACGGCCCTCGGATCTCCTCAACGATTTTCGGCAAACTCCAGAAGACGATTGGGATGGGCCGCGCATCGAACGATTGTCGGAACTGCTTTTGACTGAATTTATCAAAGTGTGAATAGCGGCCGTTGCTTCACCTGCATCTATTCCCAGCAAATTACTTCTCAGCGAGGGAGCGTATTCACTTTGTGCCAGCGTTCGAAAACCGATGACCGGTTCCCTAAATACCCGCGGCTGCCAGTGCTTGCATGTTTTGGATATGAACCTCGGGCGGAGGAGCGGAAGGCATCGGAGAATCCCACCAATGCAGATCGACCTTAGCAAAGGGGCGATCTTTTACCAGCGATTCCTGCAAAATAGCCGCATCATCTTCATTTAAACCGCCATCCGATTCGTATTTTTCCGCCATGTCGAGCAGCTGGCTTAGGAGTTGGCAATGCCGTCCGAACCGTTTTTTCGAATATTCCACTGCGCCCCCGGTGGAAATGACAAATTGCCAATCGCTGGCCTCTACAAGCAGCAGTTCCCGCGCGGCCTGTTCGAGCAACGTGCGAAGAAGCCCGCCTTCGATTGGAGCGTTTGCGCTGGATGAGGCAAGGAACGCATGGACCGCCGTTACAAAGCGGTCTTCGAGTGGGTAGATGTGGTTCCACATCCATGCGACATCGTGATTAGCCCACACAAAATGGTGACCGCCCTCCCCCCACGATCCTTCTGGCAATGAAATCATCGTTCGTGGTGCATCATAGTTATCGAGTGCTTCGGCGCAATCCGTTAGCTTCAAATCTTCGGATGCAGACATTCTCCGCATTACCTTTTCCAGAAAGCGGGGACCTTCGAACCACCAGTGGCCAAACAATTCTGTGTCGAAGGGCGCAGCGAGCACCCCTGATCTCCCGGTCTGTCGCTTGTGATCGTCCAGTTCTTTCCGGACTAACGAAATGAAGTCATCCGCATCGAGATCGAGTTGCCACTCGGTATGATAGGGGATATAAGGTTGCTTATCGCCAAGGTCCACACGGGAACCGGTTACGCGCCAATACCGCAAGCCCGACTTATGATGTTTTTTGTGAAAATCCAGGTACACACCAGCCCCAGGGTATCCCAAATCTGCTGCCCAGACTCGAGAAGAACTTCTTGGATCGCGTGAAAATACGGCCGGGAAGTGGAACTCTGAAGGGTTACCAGATGCCACGGATGCCGAGCCATTTGCATTTCCATTGCCATACGCTTGATAGCTCATGGCCGAGCCACGGTTACCTACCCAATAAATGTCCGTGAGGGATCGCTTCGGATTGAACTCCACCGAAGGTTCTCCGCGCGGTCCAATCTCTTCCAGATATTTTTCGTGGAGCTTCTGCCCAAGCGGCTGATAGGCGGGAACGGTTCGTCCGCCGCGGGTTAGCGCACCATCGACGACAAAATATTCGAGCCCGGCTTCGGCCAATAGCTCCTCGATACCTGCGCGGTCTTGGCTTATGGTTCGGTACTCTTTCGGACCTACGGAAGGCGACCACTCATATCGAGGCCGGTAGCCGCACTCGGGAAGCCAGATACCACGCGGGCGTTTGCCGAAATGCCGCTCGTGCGTTTCAATGGCGCAGAGGAGTTGCGCGCGAATATTCTCATCGCGAAGCAATAAGGGGAAATAGCCATGCGTTGCGCCACACGTCATCGCGTCGAGCACGCCGAGATCGGAAAGTCGCCGAAAGCCAGAGATTATGTCGCCGTTATATTTTTCGGTAAAATCGTTTTTGGTGCGTGTGTAGAATTCTCTCCAAAATTCCGCGAGTGGCTGGAGGTGCTGCTCGCCATTTTTCGCGAAGTAGGCGTAGTCCACTTCCGCCGCAGCGATCTTCTCATCGCAATAGGCTTGAAACGTCGCTTCGAATTCCGGATCGGCCATCTGTTCGAGATTGATGGGGGAGAAGTCCATCGAAATTCGGGGCTGTGCGCCTTCGGCTTGCAACTGCTCCAAAACGCCGAGAATGGGAATATAGCATTCGGCTACGGCTTCCGAAAGCCAATCGCTACCGTGCGGCCATTTGCCGTGATGTAGTACGTATGGTAGATGAGTATGAAGAATGAATGTAAAAGAGCCGAGCATAATAGTTAAACCAGATTGTGCAGGCGGATGCGGATCACTCGCTTCTATTGGCGAAGTTGCGTACGGATGAGATCGCCGCAAGCCCTACGGATTCATGCAAAAATTGGCCCGCCCTAAATAGTGACTCGGAATACTAACCAAAAAAAAGACGGGAGAGTTGTCCCGAACGCCCTCAATCGATGCTAATATCGAACGGTAATAACAAATTTAAAACATCTGGGGAAGAGAAGCGTGCGTGCCGGAGCTTGTTTTGCGTCGGATCGATAACATAACCGGAAGCACCTCGAAAATCCGCAGTAGAGAGGTTTGTATTGCGAAAGACACAATCTTCAAAGGCCGCATTGGAGAAATCCGCACCGGAAAGGTCGGCGTCCGAGAAGTCCACGTTCTGAAATTTGCATTTGGTAAATTTTATATTATGGAGCTTTAAATCGGCAAAGGAAGAATGCCGAATAAGACATGCTTCGAACGCAAGCGATAACATGGATCGCTTTGCAGTGAAGAAATTTACCCCTTCGATTTTGGAATTACGAAAAATCGTTTGAAGAACCGCGCCATCAATTTTAACGGAGCTAAGTTGGCATTGCTCGAAAGTACAGTCGATAAACTTTGTACCGGAAAGATCTACGCCGAATGCGCTCTCGGTTCGGAACGTTGTGCCCTCGAATTCCTTCTCCGATAATAGCAAAGACTTCGGGGGTACATCCTTGGGCAGCATCGCACTTATGCCTCCACCAAATCTGCAGGACGCTCGACTTTTACTTTATCCCAGTGGAAGCAAGCGGCGAAATGTCCCGGCTCATGTTCGAGGAGGGGTGGTTCTTCCTTAAAGCATTGTTCCGTTGCCCAGGCACAGCGGGTATTGAAGTTGCATCCCACCGGGAAATTAACGGGCGATGGAACCGTTCCTTCGATGGTCATCAGCCGGTCCGATTCGATATTAAGCTTCGGAATCGATCCCAATAGGCCGACGGTGTAAGGGTGGATGGGATTATGAAATATTTCGTCCACCTGTGAATATTCTACGATATGTGAGGCATACATCACAGCCACCTTATCGGCGGTCTCCGCAATCACACCCAAATCGTGAGTGATGACAATTACGCCCATGCCCAGTTCATCTTGCAGCCGATTAATCAGCTCCAGTATTTGCGCCTGCACCGTTACATCGAGGGCGGTGGTGGGTTCGTCGGCAATCAAAATTTGTGGACTACAGGAAAGCGCAATAGCGATCATCACGCGCTGGCGCATACCGCCCGAAAGCTGGTGGGGATATTCGCCGTAGCGTTGTTCCGGCGCAGGAATTCCGACCAGCCGCAGCATTTCGATTGCCCGCTCGCGCGCTTCAGCCTTCGTTACTTTTTGGTGCAGCAGCACCGATTCCTCGATCTGGTTGCCCACAGTAAAAACGGGATTCAGTGAGGTCATCGGCTCCTGGAAGATCATGCCGATCTTGTTGCCGCGGATCTTTCGCATCTCCTCTTCCGGAAGCTTGAGCAGGTCCTTGCCATCGAAGAGGACTTCGCCGCCCACGGTCTTGCCCGGCGGATCCGGAATGAGCCGCATGATGGAAAGCGCCGTTACCGACTTGCCGCAGCCGGATTCGCCGACGACGCCCAGCGTTTCGTGGCGATCCACCGTGTAACTTACGTCATCGACCGACTTGGCGACGCCGTCATCCGTGAAAAAATAGGTCTGGAGATGTTTAACTTCGAGTAATGGCATTCGTCCTGCTGAAGAATAAGGCTGTGGAACGGCGGGGAGGGGAGTTTGGCTCCTTAGCACTTGATTACTATGGCCAGTACGGAAGATAGAGCTGAATAGTGTCGCCAGGTAAATTGAATGGTATATTTTTTCTTTCCGGATTCCTCAAGGAGGAAACGCTCTGAATACAGGTGAACTGTGAATCCCCCTTAAAGGTCAGAAACGTCTGGCGCGATGGGCTCCGCCACCAATAAGCTTTCCAACCGTTCTTTATCGTCCCAGAAAAAGTGAAGTCCTTTGCACTATCCTCGTATTTTACAACGGCCGAATCATATTGCGGAATCGAAACCGCATACATTGTTATAAGCGAATCCATTCTTCTCGAAAGTTGTGCTGCGATTGGGTTGTTCGGAACTGGAGCATGTGCTTCTGCATTAATAACATAGTCTAAATGGCTTAGATAGTCGAGTCGATTGAGGGAATCAAAGCCAAGATACATGCAACCACCTGGACCTGAATCTTGCAAATCGAAAAAATCGCCAGCAATTCCAAACATTGCCTTAGGTAACATCTCGACGGCTGAATCACGTAATATACCAAGCTTAAGGACCTGAATGGGGCGCTCCGAATTCCAATCCGAGCTTTGTTTCGAAGTTACACACGACGAAATCGTAAACAGTAGAATCAGTAAACTCTTCCGGCTCATTTCCTACCACCTCGCCAGCCGTTCTGCCGCCGCCTTGATCTTCGCGGGGTTCGGCAGGATCGCATCCTCCAGCGGCTTGGCGAAGCCGACGGGCGTGAAGGTCGAGCCAACGCGCATGATTGGAGCATCGAGCGACTGAAACGCGTGCTCCGTAATAAGCGCGGAAAGCTCGCCGCCAAATCCGCCGGTCACTTTGTCCTCATGCGCGATGAGGGCCTTGCCGGTGCGCTGAACGGATTTGAAAATGGCATCTAAGTCAAGGGGGTAGAGCGAACGCAGATCGAGCACGTCCGCCTGAATGCCTTGTTCCCTTGCAAGCTGCTCGGCGGCCTGGAGCGAGAAGTGCGTTGCAGTGCCGTACGTAATAATCGAAATATCGTCACCCGATCGCCGTAACCTGGCTTTTCCAAAGGAGATAAGCTCGTTCTCCTTAAGCGGCTCGGCCTTCGCCATTGGATGGTAATAGAGGAATTTCGGTTCGAGATAAACCGTCACGCCGCGCGTGCGAAACGCGCTGCGGAGCAAGCCCTGGGCATCATCGGCAAAGCACGGCTGTACGACCCGCACGCCGGGAATCGTGGTAAACGTGCCTTCCAAATTCTGGGAATGGTACAGCCCGCCGCCGATGTATCCGCCTGACGCAATTCGGATGACAATGTTCGGCGCGTACTGTCCGCGCGTTCGCCAGTAAGCGTGTGAAAGTTCGATAAAGCTTTCCATCGCCGGCCAGAAGTAATCGGCGAACTCCGCACCTTCCACGCAGACCCAAATGTGGTCCTGGTCCACGCGGCAGAATCCATCAGCCGAGCCAAGAATAAAATCTTCTGCAATCGGCCCGTTGAAGATGCGGGCATTTCCAAATTCCTGGAGCATTCCTTTCGTCACATTGAAGACTCCGCCCTTGTTTTTCGAAGCTACGTCTTCGCCCCAGAGGAAGGTGTTCGGGTTGATGCGGAATTCTTCCTTCAGTGTCTCATTGATGCCCTCGATAAACTGAATGCCTTCTTCCTTGCCTTTCGGCAGCGTGTAGGGATAGAATTTTTCGCCTGCATCTTCCGGCTGCTTGGTGTGAGGAGCGGGGGATACGATGTCATTCGAAGGGATTACGAAATCCAGCACCGTGGATGCATCTGCCGGAGGGGCTGCTTCCGCCTTGTCTGCCGATTCTCGGAAGTGCTGCTGGTTTTCCTCGTGGATCTCATGAAGCGCTTCCTCGGTGGCAACTCCATTCTTGATGAGCCAATCCCGGAAGCGAATAACGGGATCGCGCAGCTTTACCGCTTCGAGCTCTTCCGGGGAGCGGTAGAGTTCCTGCCGGTCCGAATTGGAATGCGAACCGATGCGCACGCAATCGGCATGGACCATCGCGGCGCCGCGGCCTTCCAGGCACCACTCGTAAGCTTCCTGCATGGCGCGGTAGCTATCGAGCACGTCGGTGCCATCGCAATAAGTAATGAGCAGGTTATTGAACCCGCGGAAATTATCGGCCACGCGCGTATTAGCCGATTGCTCCGAAACCGGTACGGAAATTCCGTACTTATTATTCTGAATGACGAAAATCGCGGGTATCTGCTCGCGCGTCGAGCCATTGACAGCTTCGTAGAAAAATCCTTCGCTTGTTCCCGATTCGCCACCGGAGAAAATCGAAACTGCTTCGAGCTTATAATATTTGATGGCTCTGGCGCAGCCGGCTGTGTGCTGGGCCTGATTATCCGTAAGCGAAGAATGCGTCTCGATATTCATCGACATCTTCGCGAAATGGTTGGACATGTGCCGTCCGCCACCGGCGACATCGGTATCTTTCGAAAGGCCGTTCAGCACGATCTCTTCGACCGTGAGTCCCGCGGCGAGGCAGGTCATGAGGTCGCGATAGTAAGGAAAGAGATAATCCTTCTTTGCGCGAAAGCTAACGCCCATGGCGAGTTGAATGCCTTCATGTCCGGCGCAGGGAGCATGGTAACTCCAGCCCATCGCCTTTTTGAGATAATTGGCGGCCGCGGTATCGGTAATCCGGCCCAGGTCCATGAGGCGAAACCATTTCAGAAGCGTTTCGCGGTCCACGCCAGCCTGCTCGAACGTGCCGTGGAAAGACCGAGCGCCATCCGCCGCCGGACCGCGAAGCTCTGCGCCATTAGGAAGCCGTTTGAGCGAAACGGGCGCGATTTGTGGCGCCACGGCTTCCGCGAGGAGTTCTATCTCTGCGGCGGTTTCCGCGGTTGGCGTGGGATCGACGGCGCCATCAGTCTGAAGCGGTGCCGCATTCGGCGATGTTCCATTTTGTGGAACGCTGTGAGTAGTCTTCCCATTGGTGCCCGTGTGAGCGGATCCATTGGGTGCGGGTGGCTGCGTGGATGGTGCCGTCTTCACGGCTACTTCTGGTTCTTCGGGGGTATTCTTTCTATTCTTTGGCATTGCGATCAATTCCGGCGATTCATTCGCGCTCCGACAAAAACTTCGGCGAAATGGCCAAAACAAGGCAGGAGCTGAATTAGTGGCAGAAACAGCGAATCCCGGAAACAGCCAAAAAGTTTGCCGATTGCGGAACCGCAGCGTCTCTTTCTGATATTTTAATAATGTCAACCAATTTCAGTCGTTCGTCGCTGCGGAGTAATGCCAAACGGGCCCAGGGTTCTCATATTACAAGACCATTCTATTGGAGTTGAAGCAGTGCTGCAAGATTCGCTGCGCCGGTTCGACCTATCTCCTGAATTAGTGGTTGCCGCACGCGAAGCAGAATTTCGCGAGGCACTGAGCACCGATGTTCCGCAGGCGATCCTTCTGGTTGTGCAACAGTTCGATCTTTCGTTTGGCGAGGTGCTCGAAGCCGCGCAAAAGACCGGTTCGGATATTCCCATCATTGCCATTTTACCCAACGGAGGGGAGAGCGATGGCATGGACCTGCTTCGCCGAGGCGCGTGCAATTATTTCCTGGAATCCGAATTAATGTGCATTCCACCTTCCCTCTACCTCGCAATTCGGGCGCGTAATCGAAGTGCCGATGTGAACCAAACGGTGACGCGTCCGGCGTCTTTTGATCTCGCTCCAAACCAACTCGCACGCTCTGCCGAAGCCCTTATTGGAAACTTAATTGACCTCGTCACCGAGGTGGATATCAAAGGAACGATCCTGTATGAAAGTCCTGCCATTATGCCGCAACTCGGCTATTCCGAGGAGGAATTGATTGGCAGGAATGCCTTCGCGATGATCCATCCGCTCGACGTCCCGCGTGTGATGCCTATTTTTATGGTAGCACTGGCAACGCCGGGGGTTCCGCACGCCGCGCGCTTTCGATTTAAGCATAAGAACGGGTCGTGGCGAACGCTGGAATCCGTCGGGAAGGCAGTCGAGACCAAGGAAGGCGCGCGGCATGTCATCGTGACGTCCCGCGATATTACGAACGAAAGTCGCAAGCCGGTGACGATTGGCAATACCGAAGCGCGCTTTATGGACGTCGTGGAAGGGCTTGGGGAAGGGGTTGTCGTCTCCGATGCCCATGATAAAATTCTCTATGCGAACAAGCAGATGGAAGAGTTTCTGGGATACGACGCGACGGAAATGCTCGGCAAGAACTTTTATGAGCTGCTGCTACCAAGAGGAGCATGGTCTGCCTACCAAACGCAGAAAGAGCGATGGCTAATGGGGCATCGCGGCGAATATGAGCTTTCGGTATATCGTAAGGGTGGCGTGTCGCTCTGGATGCACGTAAACTTCTCTCCGTACCGCGATCGCGATGGACGTATCATCGGTACGCTCGCCGCGTTCACGGATATTACCAAGCGGAAAGAAGCCGAAGAGGAGGTCCAGCGCACGCTGGAACGTCTGCAAATTGAACGCGACCGGGCCGAGGAAATGAACCGGCTTAAGACCAGCTTTTTGAGCAACGTCAGCCATGAGATTCGCACTCCCCTCAACTCGATCCTCGGGTTTTCATCGCTGCTGACCGAAATGCTTGAAGGAACCGAATTCGCGGATTACGCCACGACAATTCGCACCAGCGGGCGAAGACTATTCGAGACCATCGAAGGAATTTTGGACCTCTCGCGGGTGGAATCCAATACGGTCGTGATGACCCCGCGACCGATTTCTTTGAATGTAGAAGCACAACGCGCCATTTCAATGCTCGAACCGCAGGCTAAGGAAAATAAAGTAGATGTACGGCTGGAAGCGCCGCAGGAAGTTTCCGCTACGCTCGATCCGCACTACCTTGGTCGAATTCTATTAAATATCATCGGAAATGCCATCAAGTTTTCGCCGAATGGATTGGTCCGGGTTTTAATTGGGAACCCCAATAGCGAAGGATTCTCTGAAATCCGAGTGCTGGATACCGGCGTTGGTATTTCAGAAGAATTTTTACCTCGTCTCTTCGAAGAGTTTTATCAGGAGTCGAGCGGACTCGCGCGCAAATTCGAAGGGACTGGGCTTGGACTCCGCATCGCCAAACGCCTCGTTGAACTCATGGGCGGCTCCATTGTCGTCGAAAGCGAGAAGGGGAAGGGAAGCAGCTTTACGATTTCGCTGCCGGTGAACGCCAACGGTCCGAGCTAAGCATTAAGAAGCGTCCCATCCGGACCGGCAGCGAGCGGTTCCAGCGTAACGGCTTCCGACGCCCGGTCCACTAATGATGCTGGAAGTTGCTTCGTTGCTTTTGCCCCCATATCACGTAAAAGTTCCGCCTGGCGTACCAGGTTACCTGTTCCACTCGAGAGTTTGTTCATCGCGCCGGAATAGACATTCTTGGCATCGTCCATTTTCTTGCCTACGGAAATCAGATCTTCGACAAAACCAACGAATTTGTCGTACATCTTGCCAGCGCGGTCCGCAATTTCAAGGGCGTTCTTCGTTTGCCGTTCCTGCTTCCAGATGGAAGCAATCGTGCGCAGGGTTGCCAGAAGAGTGGAAGGGCTAACAATCACAATCTTGCGGTCCCATGCGAACGCAAATAACTCGTTATCGGCTTGAATGGCCAGGCCGAATGAGGATTCAATGGGCATGAACATCAGCGTGAATTCCGGAGAATCGAGTTCCGGGATCGAAAAATAGCTCTTCTCACTCAACTCCTTAATATGCTTTTTGACGGAAGCGATATGTTCGAGTAAAGCGGACTCCCGTTCGCCATCTGTTCCAGAGGAAATGCATCGTTCATAGGCAACGAGCGAGACTTTTGCATCGATAAGGATATTCTTTTTGTCCGGAAGATAAATAACAGCATCCGGAATTCTTCGTTGTTGTCCATCAAGGAAACTATCCTGCAGTTTGTACTCATCCCCCTTACGCAAGCCGGAAAATTCCAGCACTTTTTCCAAAATCAATTCACCCCAATTGCCTTGTTTTTTGGTATCGCCTTTTAAGGCAAGCGCGAGGTTAGAGGCTTCCTTGCTGATCTGCTGGTTCAGTTCCACGAGCTTACCGATTTCCCCTTTGAGCGAATTGCGTTCCGCGGCTTCGGCCTTATACGCGGTATTGATTGCGTGCTCAAAGGCCTCCAGCTTTTCCCGTAGCGGTTTGAGCGATTCACGATCGAAATCCGCGCGGCTATCCCGTAACGCCTGCTTGCTAACGCTGTTGAAGGTTTTTTCAAAATCTGCCCGCACTATCTTCAACTCTTCGATCAGCCTTCCATCGGCCTCGCGTGCTTCTTTCAGTTGAGCATTGTCCGCGTACAGTTGCTGGACCTGCCGTTGCGCGCCATCGAGGGTCTTCTCCAGAATCGGAACGCGATCTGCGATGGCGCTAAATCGGTCGCGGTCGCCCTGAAGCATACGTACAGCGTCGGTGAGCCGGGCAATTTCCATTTCGAGAACTGGGAGCCTGCGATTTTCGGCTTGCAGGGCAACGGTACCCTTTTCTAATTCACCCTCCTTTGTACGCGAGTCATTTAAATCCCGCACCAGTTTTCGGCGCTTGGTCGACGCAAGCAGGTAGCCAACGGCAAGACCAATGACGAGCGCAAGGAGAACGTATGGCAATATTTCCTGAGACATGATGATTACATACTCATTCCTACCATTAAAGGTTCACCGTCTGAACTCTGATTTTTGTGATTCATCGGATTGGAGCCTGATTATTCACGGGATAATCCCGCCGATCAACTATTTCCGAAATCCGATCATAAAAATCACGCGAATCACAAGAATCAGAGTTCAGAGGCCCTTTGCAAATGCCAGGATCTTCTTGACCAGTGCCATAGTCGGCGCTTCGGCATAGTAGCGGAGCAGCGGTTCCGTGCCAGAGGCCCGGAGCATAAACCACGCGCCGTTCTCAAGCCCGAATTTATAGCCGTCCATCGTAAGAGTATTCAGAACTTTTAGCCCGGCAATTTCTGAGAATCCAGCTTTGGCTTTATCCAGTACCTGACGCTTTTTTTCGTCCGTGGTGTGGAAATCGTACCGGTCGTATTTGTGCGGACCGAATTCTTTCTCCAAATCCGCGACCAATTCGCCTAAAGATTCTTTCTTGTGCGCGCAAATCTCGCAAAGAAGAAGCCCATTGAACAGACCGTCGCGCTCGGGAATATGAAGCGAGGGAATACCAATGCCGCCCGATTCTTCGCCACCAATGAGCACACCGCCTTTGAGCATGTAATCGGTGATATATTTGAATCCCACCGGTGTGCGCTGAATCCGGAGGCCATACTTGTCGCCCATTTTATCCACCATGCTCGTCACCGACTGGCTGACAACGACAAGCCCTTTTTCTTTGCGCACTTCGACCAAATATTTTAAGAGGAGGCATAAAATCATCTGGGAACTGAAGAACTCACCGTTTTCGTCAACGGCACCGATGCGGTCGGCATCACCATCGGTCACGAGGCCAATATCGAAACGGTTTTCGACGATATATTTCGCAAGTTCCTTCGTGGTGTCCGGCAGCGGTTCGGGACGAGTATGGCCAAATCCGGGGTTCCAGACATTGTGAAGGATCGTAGCGGTGGGAAGAAGCTGCTCCAGGTTCCCAACGCCAGCGCCGTACATCGGGTCATAAGCTACGCGAAGTTTTGCGCGCTTGATGCGATCGATCTTTACGAGCTTCGCAAGCTCCTTGATGTAGATTGACTTAGCATCGAGTTCTTCGATCCGCGTTTGGGCAACGAAATCGTCGAAGGAGGGGAGCGCATTGGCGTTGCGGTCCGCGGCTATTTTGCGAGCATTGTCCTCGCTGTTGGTTGCCTGCTCGATTTCCGTTATTCCTTCGGGCAATGCCGAGCCACCATAATCGCCTTTGATTTTAAAGCCATTATATTGCGCAGGATTATGTGAAGCCGTAATCATCACGCCGCCAGCAAGCTTCCTCTTTACAATCGCAAGCGACACAGCCGGAGTGGAAACGACCGTCTTCGCAATAAAAACTTTCAGCCCCTCGGAAGCCAGCACGCGCGCTGTTAGCTCCGCAAATTCGCGGCCCAGAAACCGGCCATCGTAGCCAACGATAATGCCAGCAGCGGCATTAGGCTGCTTCTTGAAATAGAGCGCCGTGCCGCGTGCCACGCGATGAACGTTCTCGAACGTATAATTTTCCGCGATGAGATCGCGCCAGCCATCCGTGCCGAATTTGATAGTCATGCAATATCTATAGAAAAATTTAGGTCCATGCGGCATTCAGTATTTCAGCCACGGCCGCCCGCAAGGGTGGAATTTCTTCGGTCGAGACCCTCCAAATGATATCGAGATCAAGTTTGCCATAGCCATGCACCAAACGGTGCCGCATAGCAATGATCTTCTCCCACTCGACTTGTGGATTCGATTGCTTGAAGAATTCACTGAGTTTACCTGCCGCCTCGCCGACTGTTTGAAGCGAATAGGCGATGCAATTCAAGTTCCGAAAATTGAAAAGATCGTCGCGTGTAATGGAAGAGGCAACCTCGATGACCTGGTCCGAGTAGGTGAGGATATCATAGAGCCGCTCTTTATCGCTAATGAGGATAAGCACGTCGGGCTTCTTGCTGAACGCGTGGAAGGGAATGAACGCTGATTTCGCCGACCGTCCGCAAATCGACGGTACGGCCGAGGGCGCGCGTTAATTCATCCTGCATTCCGAAGAGTTTGAAATAACCTGGAACCTTCCCAGGCTCGAATTCGACCAGAATATCCACGTCGCTGTCGGGCCGGAAATCGCTTCGCACAACCGAGCCAAAAAAGGAAAGCTTGCGAATGTGATTCCGCCTGCAAAAGGAATCGATAAACCCTGCCGGAAATTGTACTCGCTCCTCGAACATACTTTCCAAACAGCAAAAGTCCGGCAAAAGTTATAGGTGTGCCTCAAGGCAGGAGCATCATGCTTTGCCGCTCTACCGTGCCATTCATTCGCACGAGGCATTCATACATGCCAGGTGCCATGCCGCCGGCATTCCATGTGAAGGAGTGCGGGCCTTCGGCGAGCTCGCCGGAAAAGAGGCGCGCGACTTCGGTACCGAGAAGATTCACGACCGTTACTTCCGCCTCGCCACTTGCGGGCACGGTGAACTGGATGGTTGTAGATTGGGTGAAGGGGTTGGGGAAGGATTGGATGGTGGGTGAAACGATTGGCGGTTCCGAAACGGCGCTTGGAGGAATCATTTCGGAAAGGGGGCGGCGCCAAATCCCGGCCCCTGCGGTTCCAGCGTACAGAGTTGAATCGAACAATGCAATAATATTAATATACGTGTTTTGAAGGCCTAAACTCACATCTATCCAGCTTATTCCCTTGTTGGTCGAGAGGTAAACTCCACCTCCGTCGGTTCCGGCAAAGATATATTGGCCATCAAAAATGAACGAGACAATATCAGCATTAGGTAAACCATTCCTGAGAGTGTCCCAGCTTTTCCCATTATCATTCGAATGATAAATCTGACCATAAGCACCAACGAAAATATTCGAGTCTAAGACTCCAAGAGCATCGAGAGGGCTGTTGAATAGTCCGATATACAACCAGTTTGATCCGGAGTCAGACGAAAGGTAGATCCCCCCTTCGTCAGCATTAGCAAACAAATCGGAACCCCTAACCGTAAAATCAGAAATTTGAAAGCTTGTCTGGCCAAGACCTTTGCTCGAACTCTTCCATGTCTCACCGCTATCGGTCGAAAGAAATATACCTTGGTTGGTTGCTGCAAAGATTCTTGAATTTAGCTTGGCAAAAGCCTTGACAGAGACCTCAAAAAAAATAGAATCATTTGACCAACTCTCGCCACCATCTGTTGATCGATATACGTGATTGCCGTAGTAGGAACTTGTTGATGCGAAAATAATTCGACCATAAGTAGATAAGCTTATCACGTTTTGCGGCAGCATGCTTAATGTATCCGCCATCCAGTTGTTTCCTCCGTCGCTCGACATAAAGAGCCCATTTTCTGAGCCTGCAAATATTTGAGAGCCGTTTCCTGCGAACGCATTGATGAAGGTGTTCGGGATGCCAGTATTATATGAAGCCCAATTGGATCCATTATCGGTGGATCTAAAGACACCACCGCTATACGTTCCGACAAAAATAGCGAGCTCATTTGCATACACAGAATAGATATCTGTATCCCCCAATCCGTGGTCGGCAGCTACCCAATTATTGCCATTATCGTTTGAAACAAAAATCCCATTCAATGTGCCTACAAATACCTGAACATCGTTTGTTGCAATGGCTCGGATATTAAGGTTCCCGAAGCCGGTTGACGACCATGTTGTGCCAGCATCGGTGGAGCGAAAGAGACCGTAGTCCGTCACTGCGAACACGGTTGATCCTCTTGATTCAAGAATAGATACGAAAGTGTCAGCAAGACCAACCTGCCGCCATAGCGAGCCTGTGTCGTCTCTTCGATAAACGCCATTACCGACTGGAGAAGCTAAAACAAAAGCATCTGCTGTTGCAACACCGTTAATGTTTCTGTAAGCTCTCGCGGCACTATCATATGGAAGTCCTGCATTATTGTATGCCCAATCGACGCCATCATTAGTTGACATCGCAACACCTTCGAGCGTAGAAGCGAATACGGTCGTACCTTTAGCCGCAAAGGACTGAACGGAGTTGAAGTTCCCAGATGAAAACCAACTGGCTCCTCTATCCGTCGAGGTGAATATCCCATTCGCATCCGTACTGGCCACAAGGTTATTGTTACTTGCGGCAAGAGCAAGAATATAAGTGTTTGGCGGCAAGCCCGTATTATCCGCAGACCAGGAAAGTCCGGAATCGGTGGAGCGAAAAATGCCTCCACGATAGGTTCCCACGAAGAGGTCGGCACCGCTCATCGCGAAACAGGTTATTTCGCCTCCATATGGGCCTTTGGTTGGCACCCATTGCCCATGGAGATCTTGCGTGTATGCTAGTAGTAGGATTGATAGCAAAATCAATTTGGTCTTCATGCTCGTATCCGTTGGTCGGCGTCTTAAATGGTTATTTTCCTACTAAGAAGACCAGCGAAACCTCAAAAGGTAACCACTTTCAGACACTTTTTTTCAGAATTACTGAAAAACGGCTGAATTGGCGAGGGGGTGTGTCCTCATGCCGCATGATGCGTCATCGCAGTATTCGCAAAGCTAAACGAGCGAAGATCGGCGCGCGCCGAGGCATGTTCCAGCGTAATTGCTACGAGGTTCCCCTTGCTATCGTACTCGCCTAAGGTACTCTCGTCGAGATCGCGCGTGTCTTCGACATTCGTATCCTCAAATTCTAAGAGGAGCGTATCCGTTTCGTCAAAATAGGTAACTTTCATAGCCTTTTCCCAAGCATGGATGCGGCTCACAGCCGTGTCGAAGGGTTCGCTCGCAACTCATCCAGACCGTGCGCAAGCAAACCGCGAATGGTTTCTGCGAGCGATTTCTTTCGCTCGGCGGCGAGTTCGTTCAATCGCGAGTACTCTTCGTCCGGAATTGGCACGGGCACCACGTGGCCCGAGACTTTTAGATTTGGTAGTTGAACACGCTTCGCCTTGCTCCAGTCAATGTAATCGGCGGAGTCATGTTCGAGCCAGAAGCGGCCGGCTTCTTCGTCGTTCTTAAATTTCGGAATCTTTTTTAGCGGCTTCTTCGGCATAAATTCTCCTTTTTCGGCGAATTGACCTCTTAGCTTGCTGCACCCACGACGGCAGGCCGGAACTCCAGGCTCAACCCATACCGCTTGAGTTGCGTCAGGATTTTTGGAACGTACATCGAGAGCATATCCCACTCCATGGCGTCGCCATGGACCATCATCACTTTTTCCATAGCCTGAGCAATCTCGTCTGCATTGCCGCTTTCGAGAGCATCGTTGAGGAAAATCGCTACCGATTCTGCGTCTTGTAAGTGATCCTTCAGTATTTCGTCGAATGAGATAGTAGGCATTATTTTGTTTCCTTAAATTCTCGCCATAGCTCTTTAGCTTTCACGATTGCGCGATCTTGCCCGCTCTTATCTGAACCACATAATAGCAGAATAATTTCCTTGCCGGCTTGCCCAAAGTAAACTCGGTATCCGGGTCCGAAATCAATCCGCAATTCCGAGACTCCTTCTCCAACTGGCTTCACATCGCCAAAATTTCCGGATTCCAACCGTAGAAGCCGGCGGTCAATGGTCTTCATTGCTCGAAGATCGAGGCTTTCAACCCATTCTCGAAAATACGATTTACCATTTTTCGCTATGTAGGCTCGTAACTCGAATTTCATAGCACCTTTTTCCTCAACTTTTTGGTCGCCCCGTTGGTCCCAATTTTCGTTGGGCCACTCTTATAGGAGTATCCCACCGCCAGCGCCCCGATTCCCGCAAACTCCGCTTGTCCGGCGAGCTGCTCTTCGATGCGCATAAGCTGGATATATTTGGCGATGCGGTCGGTGCGGCTGGCGGAGCCGGTCTTGATTTGTCCGGCGTTGGCGGCCACGGCAACATCGGCGATGGAGGTGTCCTCGGTTTCGCCGGAGCGGTGGCTGATGACGCAGGTATATCCCGCGCGCTGCGCCATCTGAATGGCATCGAACGTCTCGGTTATCGTTCCGATCTGGTTTAGTTTGATGAGCACGGAATTCGCAATGCCTTCTTCGATTCCTTTCGCGATAATCTTCGTGTTGGTAACGAACACGTCGTCGCCCACAAGCTGGACTTTATCGCCGATGGCTTCGGTGAGCATTTTCCATCCGGCCCAATCGTTTTCGGCCATGCCATCCTCGATGGAGCAGATGGGATAGTTCCGCACTAACTTTTCGAATTCGCGGACCATCTCCTCGCTCGTCAGCTTCGTTCCCGGCGCAGACTTGTATCGCTCATATTTCCCATTGCGCCACATTTCGCTGGCGGCACAGTCCATGGCAAGAAAGACGTCTTTTCCGGGCGTATACCCTGCCTGCTCGATGGCCTGTACGATATAGCCGAGCGCTTCGTCGGTGGATTTTACATTCGGCGCAAAGCCGCCTTCATCGCCAACGTTGGTATTAAGTCCTTTCTTCTTCAGCACCGATTTCAAGGTGTGAAATACTTCCGCGCCCATGCGGATCGCTTCGCGAATATTTGGCGCGCCTGCCGGCAGGATCATAAACTCCTGGAAGTCGAGCGAGTTATCTGCATGGACGCCACCGTTCAGGATATTCATCTGCGGGGTGGGAAGCAGATGCGCGCCGGTGCCACCCAAGTAGCGGTAGAGCGGCAGCCCCACGGATTCTGATGCGGCGCGCGCTACAGCCATCGAGGCACCGAGAATAGCGTTCGCGCCAAGCTTCGATTTGTTCGGCGTTCCATCGAGCGCGATGAGCGTCTCATCGATGTCGCGCTGTTCGAACGCCGGCATGCCGATGAGTGCTTCGTTGATCTCACCGTTGACGTGCCCGACGGCCTTGAGTACGCCTTTGCCGAGGTATCGCTTTTTATCGCCATCACGGAGTTCAACGGCTTCGCGTTCACCGGTCGAGGCGCCGCTGGGAACAATAGCGCGC
>JAKAIL010000272.1 GCA_021825235.1 Bacteroidota bacterium
ATCCCGCAACCCCCGTCAAAGATACCGGTTATATGCTTACAACGCAACGCGCGCATTTTCCCTTGGATACACTTTTCATCGGTTCGGGTGGTCCACCTGGTTCGTCCAATGGCATCATCCACGATTCTATAACAATAGGCGATACGACATACAGCCGGTATTACGCCGCAATCATTTGGCATGACTCGGATACGTGTGGTTACGGTACGCGGCCTCCAACTCCAGAAGAGTTCCAGGGACAAGTGTTCGTGGCGCTTGCGAACGGATGCTCTTCGTTTGCACATCAGCAGCCCTTGGGTGCCCCCTCGCCCAATCAGTCTGGGAACCCATACGGAACCGTAGCATCGAAGGATCCATGGCATGGCTATAGTAATTCGCCCGGTCTTATCGGCCTTGGCAAAAAGGTGTTAACGGACAGCTTTTATAGAACAGGATACCCTTATAACCATTTCCAGAATTTTGGGCATGAAGGCGCCCCCGGCTCGCCGAGCGAATGGTCACTTCACTGGTCAAACGATCCCACAGGCAATCTTCCCAATTATTATTTTGGCTATTCGAATAATTGGCGCATGTGGCGACGTACAATGGGGCGTGTAAACCAAATCTACGATAGTACAGATGGTCGAATCGTGCCGCATCCACTTCGATATATGAAATGGTTAAATGCGTACTCTAACAACCGTTGTGATACTCCGTCCAAGCACTTCGAGAACAATTATGCGCCGGGTTGGGATGCATTTTATAGATACCCGATGGATAATTCCGACTCGATAACTAAGGCCGCATCATTCCTAAAAGTCACTCAGACTCTGCCTGTCAACCCTTGGACTCGTAATTCCGATAGTTCCTATAAGGATTTATCCTTGCCCGATAATGACACTGCTTCTTATGTTGAAGTTGGTATCTTTTTAGATTCGATTAGTTCTTCGCAAAAAAATTATGGTGCCTTAGTGGTAAATACCCGCACATATCCGGGCCGCGATACCGTAGATAGTGCGTATTATAATGCGGGACTAACGAATCCCAATGACCGGTTCCGGTCCCTGCTCGGCGATATTGATGTCCGCAAAGTGTTCCTTAAACCAGATTTTTCGAAATGCGATCCAATCTTTGGGAATTGGACCTACTATAAAGTCCGCGATTTGTGGCATCCGGACTCGACCTGGCTTTTGCATCGCGACTCCACGTTTTCCATTTATCTGAAACCGGGCGATGCAAAGTTCCTATATTTCGAGCCGGACATAGCGGTCAATGTCGCGGCAAAAACGGGAACGGATATTGGTCAGACCCGGTCGTCGGAATTCGGGTTCAACAACGGTCGTCGAATTACGGAGATCGAACATGGAACTCGTGATGTGGCAGTGTACACACGGATGAACAAACTCTATGTTTCGTATCCCGCTGCCGGAACGACCTTTGCCGGTTCCCCGGACCAATCCACCGGCGACAATATCATAACCGGATACGAAGTTCCCATCGACACGACGGACACTTGTTGGCGGCCCTCGATAGCGCCTGCCTCGAACGATACCGGCGTAGCTATCGTGTGGTGGTATCCATACACGGACCCGCGCCTCGGCACAATAAATCATATTGCCGCAGCGTATCAAAGCAAACCCGGTGCTGCGTGGCAAATTTCTGTGCTCCCGCCTCCTCCCATGCCGTTTTTAGATACCACAATAGACCATCATTGGGTAACGCCGGTTATCACGCCAATCAATGATACATCTTGGCTTATCGCGGCTGGTCAGCACTTGCTCGGCGTTCCCGGATTTATTTCAGGATTTATTTTTGTAACTCCACATTCCGGCATACCCTATTGGCTTGCTGGGCCTGCACTTGCTCTCGATACCGTTGTAAATGGTGTAATTTGCCATGCACTTTTTCCATCGCTTGCGTCGCGTCCGGTTGCCGATACGTTTTGGCCAGTCCGATTAGTGTATCAACGCCCGACCGTCCAGAATCACCATGAAATCTATTACACTCGCTTCAAGCACTTAACGGATTTTTCTCCGATGCAGGACTTGGTTTTCAATGTCTCCTCCGGTCTTTGCGCATGTGATAATGTTCACCCATGCATTGCAATGGAAGCGGACAATGAAGTAGCCCGCTGGATTCTGGGCTGGGGATTTCCGGGCAATGCTACATTTTATCACGATAATGTAACCTGGGAGACAAAAGCGAACTTAGCTACCTTGAATACGGGCCTGAATTATTGGCCTGTTATTCGAACGCGGCATGAAGCAATCTCCCCTTGGCATCTTCCGGGTCTCTGGGGTGGCTACAATGTCGAAAGATTGGATGTCGGTGCAAATTATTATCACTATCCTGTTGTCTCCTCGGAAAACCGATTATGGGATGGAAAATTCTGGTACGGGCATGGCGCAAAAGACCTTCATGAGTTCATTCGCCTTGCGTTTCAGGACAAGCAAATGATCGTTGCAGACGCCTGGGCACCGAATTGGATGTGGACTCTCATCCCACCACCGTATGGGACATGGCCTTCCCTGGCGCAGTCCTCTCTTCCGGTAAGTAATATGACCGATAGCGGAATGGTCCCGCGCTCTTTTGCACTTTTGAAGAACGCTTCCTATAATGGAACTCAGTATGCTATGGTAACCAATGGGTGGCTCAACGGCATACAATGGCTTGTCATGCCGGATATTTTTATGATGCTCTACGGCCCGCAACCGGATACGGAAGAATGCAGAGGAATCATTGGGGATATTGCCTTGCAAAAAGGCCGTACCATCCCAAGTAACCCGTCTAATACTCCTCAATTGGTTCCATTCGCTGCCATGGACATTATGCAGTACGGTATGGATAATGACTGGCCAAGCCCTCCAAGAGAAATAAACGAGGTCCATACGGCCAATTTTGCGATCCATTCGTGTGATTCTATCATAATTCCTCGAGCGGTTGGAGCAACGAATTTTACAGCCATCCAAAATGATCTCACCTCTCGGGATACCGTTACTTTTCGCCTCACAGTGCGAAGAGCTGCGGATACATCGTACATTGGAACGATGGATAGTATGTCTATTACAAAGACGACAATCTATTGGCCAGGTTATACAACCGGTTTTGCTTCCGACACCGCACGCTACCAAGTGCCATGTGGCTGGCCGGACGATTCAGCGTTTGTTATGGCAGAACTTTTGAGAAGCGATACGCTTGACAGCTTAAACAGGTCTTATATCGAGGTGATGGATACGACCGATACCGGTTCGGCTCTAGCAATGAAGCGGTCCACAACACCTGCGGCAGTTCCCGGAGTGACATCCGACATCGAAATGACTGTGCATCCCAATCCGGCTGGGAACTACACCCGCATCTGCGTGGCAGATTTACCGGCGGATATTCCTGCAAATGTGGAAGTGGTTAATGAAGAGGGCACAACGGTCGCCACGCTCTACAACGCCACCCCGGATGCGGAACTCGGCCTGTGCCTCACGTGGGATTGTTCTCAGGTTCCCAGCGGTATCTACTACGCCCACATCGCCAACTCAATCATGGGAAGGGCAGTGAAAATCTCAGTGCAGCACTAGATTTCTGGATTTTCTGGAACTCGCTGTTGCGACATCAAAAATCTTTACGGTTCATGATCGAGTTCCAACACAGACGCGAAAAATCCTTACGGTTTATGAAAACAGAACGCAAAAGAGAGAGAATTCTGGCTGACTGAAAAGTAATTGTTCCTGAACGAACGCGAAAAACGCTCGGCCTGTTCAAGCGGGCACGATGGCAAAGGTCTTACTCGGTATGAGCGGCGGGCTGGATTCCAGCGTGGCAGCGGCGCTGCTCGTCGAGGAGGGCCATGACGTTATCGGCATGACCATCAAGACCTACAAGTACGAGGACGTGGGCGGCAATATCGGTCGCGATACTTCGTGCTGCTCGCTAGACGGCATTAACGATGCCCGGCGTGTTGCAGCAAAGCTTGGCTTTCCGCATTACGTCACGGACATGACGGAGGAATTCGGCCGAGAGGTCATCGGCTATTTTATCGGAACTTATCTCGCCGGGGAAACTCCGAATCCGTGCGTAAAATGCAATCGGGAGATCAAGTGGGCGGCGATGCTTCGCAAAGCCGATGCATTGGGCTGTGAGTTTATAGCTACGGGCCATTATGCCCGGCTGAGGAGGGAACCCGTTGCCCCGGAGACAGGGGAGTATCGGATGATTATTTCGCGGGCCGCCGATTCTGTTAAAGACCAGAGCTATGCGCTGTGGGCAATTCGTCCGGAGCATTTGAAGCGAACAATGTTTCCACTCCAGAATTATACGAAGGCCGAAGCGCGACAGATTGCCGAGAAGCATGGGCTGGGATTAGCCAAGAAATCCGAAAGCTACGAAATTTGTTTTGTAACCGATAATGACTATCGCCGCTTCCTTCGCGAGACGGTGGAAGATATAGCTGAGGTGGCGCAGCCGGGCGATTTTGTACTGAATGGCGAAACCGTTGGGCAGCACGATGGCGTACCGTTTTATACGATTGGTCAGCGTAAAGGACTGGGCCTTAGCATTCCGTCGCATCCGGAACCATTATACGTAACGGGGCTGGATGTGCTCAACCATCGCGTATTGCTGGGTGACGATCATGACCTTTTCGCAAGCGAGCTTACGGCGCATAGCGTGAATCTTATCAAATATGATTCGTTAGAGGACGCGATGCGGGTAACCGCGAAGATTCGCT
>JAKAIL010000273.1 GCA_021825235.1 Bacteroidota bacterium
GCCACGCTCCAGCATTATTCGATCAATACCGGGTTGCCCGATTCGCTTTTCGTGCATGGAACTCATACCGTCGCGCCGCGTGCCGATAGCGTTGATTCGATACAATGGGTTGCCATGCGCACGATCCCGCTTTCGCATGAGGAGGATACCACGTACCGGAAGATCGATAGCGTGATCCGTGTAGATGACAGCATCAATAAGCATGCCCCGCCGGCTTCCTTCGATCCGGTATCGCTGTTCTTCGACGTTCTCTCGCCCAATCTGTATCAATACAACCGTGTTGAAGGCTCCCACTTCGAGATCGAGCAAGATTGGGAACTCACGAAATCGCGTCCGCTCACGGTCGATGCGATGGTGGGTTATGGCGTGGGCGATGGACGATGGAAGTATTCTGCCGGCTTCTCGCAGGCCCTCACGATGCGCCCCGCGGACAAGGTTACGGTGCAAATACCACTTGGTGGCGATATCCAGTTCTCTTCTGTGGAACTGCCGGAAGAAGTAAGCACTTCTATTGGCGGGAGAGTGTACGATGAATACGTTCCGCGCAGTACAGGATATAGTCCCATCGAAAATACGCTCACCGCTTTGCTGCTTCATTCGGACTATCCCGATTATTATCGCGCTCGCGGCTTCGACGTGGAATTTAATTACATGCCGTCGCGTGCTATCACGGCGAGCATTCAGTTTACGAACGAGGATGAAACAAGTCTGCCGAATGTCACGAATTTTAGCCTGCTGGCCCGGAACGATACGTTCCGAGTGAACCCCTCAATTGATGAGGGACGGTTACATGAGGTAAGCGTTGCCCTTAGTGTTACGGCTGGTAATCCCCAAGCCTCGATCGGCCTGGATTTTTCCAATCCCGGGATTGGGAGTGAGTTCACATTCCTCATTGTAACGGAGAGTGCGTCGTTTGAACAACTGCTTGGGGGGTGGGGGAAGCTCAATGTTTCATTTGATGCATCGTTATCAAAGGGCGATCTGCCTTGCCAAAAGCTCTTCTTCTTCGATACTCGCAATTCCGTATTAGCTCATAGTGATGTATTCCGAACCATGTCGCCCTTCGAATTCCAGGGCACGAGCGCATTTTCGTTTATGGTTGATCAAAACTTCTACGATCTGCCAACACGTGCGTTGGGGATTACCTTGCCGCTCGCGCTCGAATGGCATGGGTTTGTGAACATTGCGGGTGCAAGCTTTGAGAACGTGCAGCCCCTCTCGCGAAAGGTTCAAACACTCAATTCGCCGTTCGTCGAGGCTGGATTCGGCATTGGAAATATTCTGAACGCTTTACGTTTCGATGCCACCTGGCGCTTGACGCACATGTTGGCCCAGAATTTTTTTGTTACCGGAACTGTGGCGCTGAGTTTTTAAGCAGATCTTATAAAAACCTCTTGTGTGGGACCGGGAGTATACTCCCGGTCCCACACAAAAATTGTTGCGTTACCAATGGTGCTGCACGGTGTACGTCACCGTCGCCTCGCCGTTAGCCTTCACCGGAACGTGGAAGACGATGGTGTTTGCATCGCGCTTGTCGTAGTCCATCGAGTGCTGGGTGATTTCCCAGTTCGCGCCCAGGTTTTCCACGGCATCGATGGTCACGTCCTGGTCCTTATGGTTTCGCAGCGTAATTTGGATGGCCTGTTCATCCGCCTGCGGACCGAGCGATCGGGAACTGGTTACCTCGCGCTCGCCGACCAAATCGAAGGCGTCCCCAACGTGGAGCGTAATCTTTTCGTCCTTTGGCGTATGATCGATGCGGTCCTCGCCAACGAATTCGAGCGAGCCATCCTTATCGCGCTTCATCACCCGGACGATTCCCATGGGCAGCGGTATTCCCAGGTGGTTGGTTTTCGAGTTCTGGAACGTGACGGTTACCGCTACATCCTTCCCGCCCTCGTACGTGTAATGCTTTTCCTCACCGACGCCATTGGCAGAGAGCAGCGAGATTTGCTTTACTTCGTCGTTATTCAAATCGGTTTGGCGGCCAAGATCGTAAATGTGATATTCGAACAAGCCGCGCTCCTGAAATTGTGGACCGCCGGCTGCGGATGCAAAGGTAGCAAATCCAGGTGTCGGCAGGGGCGGGGCGGTATGCAGCGACCCAGCTACCAGCTTCAGCTTTGCATTCGGGAAGGAAGCTCCGCTGTGATTATCGATGCTCACCCAGCCGGTAAGATCGAGCGTCTTTTCGTCATCGGCCAGCGCCGCGATGTATTCCGCATGCCAACTCATACCGGCGGTCTGATAGAGCACTTCGAGCGGTTCATCGCCCAGGTCGCGTGCGGACTGGAATTTCCAGATGAGCGTTGGCTTCGTAATAAGTCCGTCGGAAAGTTCCGGTACGCTGATCGTATAGCGAGAAAGGTCCGGCAGCATTTCGATCCCCGATGGCGTGGAGAGCGTTAGCTTGTTGCCTTCAATCGCGAGTAACGTTCCGGAGGTTTTTACTCCCTTATCATCCGTCACGCTTACTGTTTTATCGATATATTTCGAGAGCAGCTTATTCTGGCTAACCAGGTCGTACTCATAATTCTGTTCGAGCACGTCCAAATCGCCCGGATGGTCGAGGTCGGTAATTTTTACGGTCGTGGGATCGATACGGCTTGGCACATCCTGCATTTTGACATCGCTCATCCCGCTATGAATATTGAATTTCCGCACATCGCGAACGACGCCAAGATCATTGTTATAGACTGTAATTGCTACAAACTGGCGGTTTGCATCATCGCCCTGTGCCTGAACCGAAACAGCAGCGAACAAGAAAAGCGAGCTAAGGAGAATAGTATGGTTTCGCATATTAGTAAGAGATTAGTGGTTCCTTCGCGAACGCATGGCTGAGCTAAATGTTACAAGGCCGTTCTTTCGGCGGTACACGGGGATCATAACGCTGGTATGGGAATTGTAGTAGCCCCAGCATTATGCTTTGGACCATCATTACCATACTCCTTGTGCTTTGGATATTAGGCCTCATAACGAATATCGGCGGCGGGCTCATCCATTTGTTGCTCGTCCTGGCAGTGATCCTGCTTTTGGTGCGCCTCATTTCAGGCCGCAGACCGGTTGTGTAACGGCCATTTCAAGCAAATCTTTTCAACGACATCCATGCTTTGGGCAATTCTTATTCTCCTCATTATCGCGTGGCTTTTAGGCTACACGATTTGGAACATCGGAGTGATTATTCACGTCCTGTTTATCATTGCAATAATTGCGGTGCTGGTGCGCATCATTCAGGGTCGCCGTCCCATTTAGGCATTTTTAAGCGTCCCCATCGAAACGGGTGTTTCGTTGCGCTATAGGTCACAAATTTTTCCCCATATTGCTTTTTGAGCCTGTAATCACTATTTTTGTAGCGAGTGATTCGTTGCACCGTAAAAGCGATCCGGCCTCCGGTTAATCTCAATTTCTTTGCAGAAGGCCAAAATTTGGGGAAGAATCTTGCATAATTTGGAGTTTAATGGTGCCCGTGGGCTGTTTTTGGACCGAGCCAGGGGCCGAAAGGCAGCCGCCTTCGGTGAAGCTTTTCATCCTGCATTCCATTTGAATTTTCGCGACGATTTCTTCGCCCAAAACGCTACTCGATCGACCATCGGGATAGCGTGGTACTCCGGTGTGCGTTCTGGGACGACCTTGTCTCCAGCGCAAGAGGTCACGAAATTTTACCCAGTATTTAGTGCTGCTTTGCGGTTACCTTTTGCCGCTTCGTGGGTCATCTTAAGAGAGGGACGTTGAAAAGCTAACACGCGGTAGGTAAGACACACGAACATTTGGGCACAGGGTAAGCGATGTCGAAACATCCAGGAACAAACGGATATTCCAACAGCCATAGGAATGGCCATAGCAATGGCCACTCCAATGGACATTCTCCGAAGGGAGACCAGACCGGGCGCCGGCCTCGGGCGCTGTTTCTATCCTATCGATTCCCGTATCCACTTATCGGCGGCGACCGGATTAAGGCATACTACCTCGTTCGGCATCTCTCGGAAATTGCGGATGTCGATCTGATAACGCTCGATGAAGCCCGGAGTGCGACGCCCGAAAATCTGCCTCATCTTCAATCGCTGGCGAATGTTGAACTGCTCCCCTTTAACAAACGTCGGGCAATGATGCGCGTTGCCCGTTCGATTTTTACGACGGAGCCGATTGAATTTGCGTATTATGACGATCCCTCCATGCAGGCTGCCGTGGATCATGCGCTTGCGACAAAGCACTACGATCTTATCGTCTGCTTCTTCCTGCGGACCGCAAAATTCGTCCGATACCACACTCGAACGCCGAAACTGCTCATTGCCGAAGATGCACGGATTATCCTCGAAGAACGGGCGACGGAGCAGTATTCGCCATTTCGTGGAATTGGCGACCAGATCCAGTATTTTATTCGAAAATTAGACGCCATTCGTCTTGAACGGTACGAGCCGCGCGCCATGTCCGAGGGATTTTCGCGAATTACATTCGTTTCCAAGGTGGACGAGCGGCGGATTCTTGCGGCCAATCCGAACCTTCCGACTGCTATTTTGTCGAATGGTGTTGCACTGGAAGATTTTGAATTTTATGCCGGAGAGCGTGAAGATAAGCTGATTTTCTTTGGCCATCTTGGAACGTATCACAATATCCAAATGGCGCGACGGCTATTGAAGAATATCTACCCGAAAATTCGAGAGGTTTCGCCGC
>JAKAIL010000274.1 GCA_021825235.1 Bacteroidota bacterium
TTTGCGAAATCGGGGGATTGCGTTGCCGGATCGAACACCCGTGGTTCGTCCGATCCTCCTTGCAATAACATTGACGGCAATATTCGCCACCGAACTGCACGCGCAGAGTGTAAAATATGCCGGTGAGTTCCTTCAAATTCCGGTGGGTTCCCGCGCGCTTTCGATGGGCGGCGCATTTGTCTCGATTGCCGATGACGAATCCGCCTTTCACTGGAATGCGGCCGGCGTTTCGCTGGTCCCGGACCGCCTTGTGGGCCTCATGTATTCGGCGGAGTATGGAACGCCGGGAAACTCGCTTGCCGATTTCTACCAGCTTGGATTTACCTATCCGCTCAAAGATATGAGCCTGGCGTTTAACTGGGTACGTCTTTCCGTGGGCGACCTGAATCACACGCCGGACCTAACCAACATCGCGGTAACGGATGAGCGTGCGAAGATGGTGGAGGAAATCTATTCGGGCGCGCCCGACTACTTCAGCGACAACGAAGATGCATTCGTCCTAAGTCTTGCGCGCAATAACAAATTCACGGTTGATTGGGGATGGTTGTACTTTAAACAACAAATTGAAATTCCCATTGGAGTGAACTTTAAGATCATCCACCAGGCCATTGGAAGTTTTGGTTCGTCCAATGGGATTGGCGTAGATGCCGGTGCGATGCTCCGTTTTTCTATAGCACAATTTCTCCAGGATTCGGCGCTCGGCAAAATTTCTTTCGGCGGCTCTGTAACCGATATAGGAGGGACCGGATTAGCCTGGAGTACACAGCAAACGCAGATTGTCCCGATGCACATCACCGGTGGTATTTCCTATTCACAGCCGATTCCGGTAATTAACACCAACGTGATGGTTGCTTCCGATTTCCTGCTTTGGGAGCGCGCACAACCTCACTGGGGGCTGGAAGCTGTTTATGATAGCGTCATTTCGCTTCGGGCTGGGTTGGACCAGGGTGAATTTACGACCGGCGCTGGCTATGACTGGATGAACAAAGTGGACGTGAACTATTCTCTGGCAATCAACGATGCTCTAGGGCCGGAACATCGCCTGAGTTTCGGAATCGACCTCGATAATTTATTTGCAAACCATGAGGCGGGGCCATAGGCTAATACATCATAGCGCGATCGTTGCGGCAGTTTTTGCTGTAGGCTGTAGCTCGCCTACGGTCCCCACGATTACGCCCCCGCAGCCAGTATTCACCACCACGAGCGCTGCGCCCAATCCGGTGGACCATGGCATTTATGCCGATGCCGGCGCGAAGGATGGAATCGATCTCGAATGGCATCCTGATTCGACAGGAAATACCAGTGGCTATTTTCTGTATCGTTCCACGGGCGATTCCACGGTGGGTTCCGATGGCCTCCTCAAAAACCGCGTCACGCTCGTTCAACTCGAGAGTTCGAACCAACTTGTTTCGCCGGTGGATACCTCCTATCTGGATACTCTGAATATTCATGCCGGTGCAACCTATTATTATCAACTCCAGGCCTATTACCGCTCGCCAGGAAACCAATTAACAGTAAGTAAGCCAACGCCAGTAAGCCGCGCAACGTCATTTACGTATGTGAATCGCGTACAGTTGCTGGTGCCGTCCGGGGTGGACTCGCTGCATAACTTCCAACCAAAGTTCCAGTGGCAGGACCCCAATAGTGGCGGGAGTTTTCAGATTATCATCCAGCGATTGGATACCTATGCGTATGTTTGGTCGGTTATCGATCAGGATTTCGAGAACCTGGTGACCGTAGAATATCCGCTTTCGGCGCCACCGCTTGTGCCGGGAGTTCCTTACCAATGGCGTGTCAAATGGCTCGCTGCGAATGGAGGCTCCTCTTCAACCTGGATTGCGTTTACTATTGTACCATGATGAGATCGCCCATTCACATGAAATACTTGCTGATACTATTTGCGACACTTATATTTGCTGCAACCGCACGCGACGCCCTTGCCCAGCACGGCGGAGGCGTAGGCCAGGGCGGTTCTGGCGCAAGCCAGCCGCTCAATCCTTCGTCGCCCAATATGCCGATCTACAATGTCATGCGCGGCGGGGAAATCCAGATCGATGTGAACCTGTGGGGATTCGTTGGCTCGCCGGGGCATTATCGCGTACCCGGTTCCACTTCGCTGGTGGAACTCTTGAGCTATGCCGGTGGCCCAACGGCGCAGGCACGCTTAGTGGATATTCGCATTATTCACGCCGATACGGCTGCCCAGCAACGCGTGCAGACGTACAACCTCGAAGCCTATCGTGACGACGGAGACCTTTCCCAAAACCCCTTGCTTGAACCTGGCGATACCATTATCGTTAGTGGCCGCGCGCTGGATGTTTTTTATCAGGCTGTTGGCATTATTACGAATGTGATGGTAATCATTACCGCGCTGATCAACTTCATTTCGTTCACGACGAAATAAGGCGAATTTAAGAACTCGTGAGCATGTTAAGCGTCCACTAATCGGAGGAACCATGACTCTCGGACGTGTCTCGATAATAAGGCCATGGTCAGATGCCGAACTCGAACGAATCAGCCTATAACATGTTGAATAATCCAGAAGGATTTTTGGTATGACGCTACATGAAATCACGCCAGGCGGGGCCAATCCGTCGGATTTTATTCAGGGGCTTGGGATATGTGGTGAAGAAATATACAATCGCAAATACCGTATGGATTTTGAACGCCGTTTTCGCGGGAAATTTGTGGCAATTAACACAGAAACAGAAGATGCCTATGTGGGAGATACCGCCGAAGACGCTTCTGCAAAGGCTCATGCGGCACATCCTCGAAGCATCAACTATCTCATCCACATCGGTTCCGATTCCCTCTCTCTACGGTGAACCAAAATCTCGTTTTGGGTAAATTTAGCCCATTGGGCATACCCGTCCTTCGTATAGCTGTTGCTGGGCTTAAACTTTCCTGGATAGAAGTCAATGCAATTATTGATGCAGGATTTGAAGGGTTCCTGGTCTTACCGTTCAAGATGGAAGGTGTCCGAAATCTCCCGATTATTGATATTCAGCGAATTCGCTTTGCTGATGGAACTCAAAAGGATCGCTTAGTTGCTCTGGTGACGGTTAGTCTTCAGGAAATTCAGCATTCGGGACTTGCGATTATTGAACCGGAAAGTGAGGAAATCATAATTGGAATGCAATTCCTCCGCACATTCAACCGTGGCCTCATTATTATGCCTCTTGCGCATAATGTGATCTTACCATTTGAATCATGAAGGAATTCAAAACCATCATTCTTACTGCCTTATCAGTGATCCTCATATTTGGGATTACCGGTTGCAATCGCGGCATCGAGCCGGGCGTGCTGCGATTCTCCAATTTTTGGTCGGAACCGACCGAGCGCGCGGCGATGGACTCGCTTATCGAGGGGTTCCATCATGAATACCCGAATATTAAGCTGGAAGTCGATGAGCTAAGCTGGGCAGACGGGAAGACGAAACTCATGGCCGGCTTCAATTCCCAAACGGCGCCGGATCTTCTCGAACTCGGTAGTGATTGGGTTGCACAGTTCTCTTCGAGCGGCGTCTTAGAAAATCTGGACTCCGATTCCACGATTCTTCCGCGGTTCCGGAACGCGCCAGCGTATGCGCTTCCGCCGGGCGAGTGGCACGGCCACTATTTTGCAGTTCCCTGGCTGTTGGACACGAGGGTACTTTTTATAAATGATGACTTGCTACGTAGTTCCGAATCTCACTCCCATTCGACCGATACGTCGTACAACACCCTCTGGAACTGGCAGGCCATGCAGGCCATGGCCGAGGCCATCGACCAGGCCCACTCCGGAGAAGGTATCGGCGTCAACGGCCCGGACGAACACCGGCTCTATAAGAAGTTCCTGCCCTATGTGTGGTCGAACGGCGGAGCGTTATTCGATAGTACCGGAACGCCTACGATGGACGAGCCTCAGAACATCGCAGCTCTCGAGTTTTATGTTGATGGTCTTAAATGGGGACCAATGGGAACTCAAAAGGATTTGGACGATGCCTTTGTCCGTGGAAATTTGGGAATTTGGTTCTCCGGCTCGTGGCTATTACCTTCGCTTGCAAAGGTCCCATTTCATTGGCACACCGTATCATTCCCCGGAAATGACGGGCATTCGGGCGAATCGTTTGCCGGTGGAGAATATCTCGCGATTAATGCCGCCAGTGCAATGAAGCCCGAGGCCAAGTTGTTTCTTGCCTATATAACGAGGCCGGATAACGAACTTGCCTTCGCTCGCGACGTAAACGAATATCCTGCAGACGTACAATCGCAGTCGGACCCATTCTATTTGCATCGCCGCGAAGGAACCGTCTTCACGGCTCAACTGGCTCATGCAAAGATGACACCTGTTATTCCGCAATGGCTGGACATAGAAGCGATCATTGAAGACGAAGTCTCGAAGGCGCTCTACAAAACAGAAACGCCGGCGCAAGCCATGCGCAGCATGCAGCGAAGAGCTGTAGCTCGGATGGCACAACCCTAAACCTGGATTCCGCTGATTCATGCTGATTCCGCTGAAATATTCTCGATTCCACATCAAATCACACATTGAACGCGTAAAATCAGAGTTTCTGCTTAGCAATACGAACTTGCATCCATTTCAAAATCCTTCAGCGAAGTCAGCATGAATCAGCGTAA
>JAKAIL010000035.1 GCA_021825235.1 Bacteroidota bacterium
ATCTCAGATTCTCGTCTTCTTCGTCATGACCGTTGCCGCTGCGGAGGCTGCCGTGGGGCTTGCCATCATCATCGCGCTCTTTCGCAATAAAGAGACCGTGGACGTAACGAAGGTGAATATTTTGAAGTGGTAATCCTAAACCATGGAGCAGTATCTCGCGCATTTTGAATGGGATGACGTTAAGGCTGCTCTGAATTTTGAAAAACACGGTGTCTTATTCGAAGATGCCGTCCTAACTTTCTTCGATAGAGATTTTATTCGTCTTTTCGACGAAAAGCATTCTGATACCGAAGTCCGTTACGCCGGCATCGGGCAACATCCCTCCGGCTCTGTTTTGATTACGATTTACACGGAACGAAATGATGCGTTTCGCATTATATCTTCTCGACCATCTAACCGTAAAGAACGAAAAATGTATGAAGAAAGCAAAACCTAAAAAAGCGGCTGAAAGCTCGGAGATTATGAAATCGCACTATGATTTTAGTAAAGGCGAAAAGCCGAACTATGCCGAGCGATTTCCGGAAGGCGCGGTAATTACGGTGCATGGTTCGAATGGTTCACACCATAAACGTGTCCGGGTGACACCGATGGTTGTATTACTCGATGCCGATGTCTCGAAGGTGTTCCATAATGGACGCGCGGTCAATGCGGCGCTGCGGCATCTTATTGCAGCCGTACCGAAACAATAAATTTCCCGATGAGCACTCGACCCAGAGCAACAACCCTCTATTTCACACGTGATTATCTGATCGTGTACCTGGATGATGCGCGTGTGATTCAAGTCCCATTAATCTGGTTCCCACGTCTTTATAAGGCCACTCCAGAACAGCTTCGGAATTATAACTGGATCGGGCGAGGTACGGGCATCGAATGGCCCGATCTCGATGAGCACCTTTCCGTGCATGGCTTTTTGACGGGGCAGCATTAGTCGTGCTCTTGTTGCTCCACGGTATGTGATTCTCTCCTTGATGTCGTTTTTTGAAGAAACGAAGACTTCTAACCCTAATAATTTCTCCGTGGAACGTCATGATAAGCTACTTGGACAATTGTTGCTCGACATCCGTAAAGATTTGGGCATCAACAATACGGATGATCCCCAAACGTTCGATTTCCATTTGATTTCGGGTTAGGTCTCCCGGTGTCTCTTTTTTTCGTATTTTTGTAGCCGATGACTCAATTCATACCATACATCGTTCTCGCGCCGCTGGCGGCATTTGTCATCAACACGCTCTTCGGCTCGCGCATGAAGGGCCAAACTTCGGGCTGGATCGCGACCATCGCGGTTTTCATAAGCTTCTTCATTACCGCCGGGCTTTTCTTCGACATGCTTTCCCGTCCGGCGGAGGAGCGGGCCATCCATTACACGATGCTGGACTGGATTCACGTCGGGCGCGTGCAGGTGAACATCGCGTATCTCATAGACCAGCTCTCGATCGTCTTCATGCTGGTCATCACCGGCGTCGGCGCGTTCATCCATCTTTATAGCATCAGCTACATGAAGGGCGACCTCGGCTACTGGCGCTTCTTCGTTTATCTCAATCTCTTTATCGTCATGATGCTCCAGCTTGTCATGGCCGATAATTTTTTGTGGACATTCCTTGGCTGGGAAGGCGTCGGACTGTGCAGCTACCTGCTCATCGGCTTTTGGTACGACGAGGACAAGAACAATAATGCCGCAAAGAAGGCATTTATCGTCAACCGCATCGGCGATTTCGGCTTCCTCGTTGCGATGGGCGCCATGCTCTGGCAATTCCATTCGCTCAACTATCTCGATATTCTGGGTTCCGGCGGCAATATCGTGGATGGCGCGCGACAGGTTGGCTTGGCGGCAAGCTTGCCAATGGGAGCGGGAATCGTTACGATTATCACGCTCATGCTCTTCTTGGGCTGCACCGGCAAGAGCGCGCAGATTCCGCTCTACGTTTGGCTACCAGACGCCATGGCTGGCCCGACGCCGGTCTCCGCCCTCATCCATGCCGCGACAATGGTGACCAGCGGCATCTTCCTCGTTGCGCGCTCGAATATCCTCTTCGCGCTTTCGCCGACGACGCTCAGCGTTGTGGCAGCCGTTGGCGCGGTTACCGCTATATTTGCAGCAATGATCGGCGTGTTCCAAAACGATATTAAAAAAGTTCTGGCATATTCCACGGTGTCACAACTTGGATATATGTTCCTCGCGCTGGGCGTGGGAGCATTTACGGCTGGCGTATTCCACGTCGTGACCCATGCCTTCTTCAAAGCCTGCCTCTTTTTAGGTTCCGGCGCGGTCATCCATGCGATGCACCACGAGCAGGACATGCAGAAGATGGGCGGGCTTCGGAAATACCTCCCCATCACCTTCTGGACGTTCCTCATTGCCACGCTGGCGATCTCCGGCATTCCTCCATTCGCAGGCTTCTTCTCGAAGGACGAAATTCTGTTCCAGGCCTTCACGCGCGGCTCGGTTATTCTATGGCTAATTGGCGCGATTGCGGCTATCCTAACGGCATTCTACATGTTCCGCGCAGTCTATCTGACGTTTTACGGCACACCGCGCTTCGATACGCACCACCATACGCCGCATGAAGTCAACTGGAAGATGTGGCTGCCGCTAGTGGTGCTGGCGGCGCTTTCCACGGTTGGCGGATTTCTGGCGATGCCCTCTGTCTTCGGTGCCGGCAACGCCTTCGAAAGCTGGCTGGAACCCGTGGTTTCCCATGGTGAAGCTATTTCGCTGGCGGCCGGAGCTTCGAGCAGTGGCGCGCTGGAGTGGTCGCTCATGGCCGTCTCGGTAGCCCTTGCGCTGCTCGGAATTTTAGTAGCCTACCGCCTTTACGAGCGGAAAACGACGCTCGCCGCCGCCGAAGCCCGGCTCGGAGCCACGTACCAAATCGTGCATAATAAGTTTTACGTTGACGAAATTTATGACGCCGGCGTCGTACAGCCGATCTTCAACATCAGCAATAGCTTCCTGTGGAAGATCATTGACGTGGGCATCATCGATGGCTTTATCAACGGCGTAGCGCACGCGGCGGAAATCGGCTCCGGCTGGATACGCCGCATTCAAACGGGCATCGCGCAGAATTATGCCGTGCTGATCGTGGTGGGCCTTGTTGTGGTCGTGGGGTGGCTGGTGATGTTTTAAGAACGTGAGGGTGAATGCCATCCTGATCAGATCTCATTCGAACTATGGTTGCCGGCAGTGCCGACGCTAACATTCGGTTCAGCGAACTTTGTACACTGCTTCGCCAGTTGGGATTTGACGAGCGGATTCGAGGCAGTCATCACATTTTTCGGCGGCCGGGCACAAGGGAAAAGGTCAATCTCCAACCGTACGGGAGCAATGCGAAAGCGTATCAGGTTCGGCAAGTACGGAAGATTTTAGTGAAGTATGGAATTACCAATGTTTAAGTACGAAGTCATTATCTTTTGGAGCGATGAGGACGCTGCGTATATCGCGGAAGTTCCGGAACTCCCTGGGTGTATGGCGCATGGCAATACCTACGAACTGGCGCTCGAAAATATTCGCGAAGCGATGGAACTCTGGCTCGAAACCGCCCGCGAATTTGGCGATCCCATCCCCGAACCGAAAGGCGAGCGGTTGATGCTGGCATGAGTGCATGTCTGGTCTCCCACCTCCAAACCGACACCAAGCGCAAAATTACGCGCTGCTTATTGTGGTGGGGCTAATTGTGGTGGTGGGGTGGCGAGTCATGTTTTAGCAACATTATGAGGTACTCCGCTTTATTGCTACTCGTGCTCACTTCC
Organism: Bacteroidota bacterium; assembly: GCA_021825235.1. GTDB lineage: Bacteria > Bacteroidota > Ignavibacteria > Palsa-1295 > Palsa-1295 > PALSA-1295. The sequence continues at coordinate 3,748 of JAKAIL010000035.1, forward strand.
TGTGTTGCCAAGCCGATTATCAGCACCACGGCTTGCAATGATCCGCTGTATTTGAAGCTGAAGCAGGAACCGATCGATTCCATGACAGATCGAGAGTTTGCATACATTATGACGAAAGATCGCGAGTGCGAGCAGGCATGGGCCGAGTCGAACGCTGTTACGCAGCTTGAGAAATCGGCCGTGGCTAAGCCCATCATTCGTTCGACCGCCTGTAACGATTCGCTCTATTTGACCCTCCTTGATAAACCAATCGAATCGATGACATCCCGCCAATTCGCATATTTTCAAGCCAAGGACCAGGAGTGTGAAAATGCTCGTGCGTCATCGAATGCCATCAAGCAATTTCAGACCGGCCAGTTGAAAACAGGGCTGCTCCTCTTAATTATCGATGGGGTGTTGGTAGCTGCCATGCTTGCTTTTGCGCCATGGAGGTATCAGTAATTCAAGCATGATCAAACTGTGATTCCTCTCTGACCGATCCGCCATTAGACCATGCAGATTGCATCCATAAGTATGCACCCCCTTCGCGTCTATCTCGATACCTCGGTCATCGGAGGTTGCTTCGACCAAGAGTTTGCGGAAGCATCGCAAAAGCTCATGGAACTCGTTCGAATGGGAATTTATCATGCGCTCATTTCTCAGGTTACCTTGGACGAGCTTATTGGAGCTCCAAAGCATGTGCAAGCTGTCATCGCTCAACTTGGACCAGATGAACTTACAACACTCCCCATCCTGCCAGAGGTTGAGTTACTCACGGATCAATATTTGGATGCAGCGATCGTTACAAAGAAGTATCGTGAAGATGCTGCCCATATCGCCAACGCGACTATTCATCATGCCGATGTGTTAGTGAGTTGGAATTTTCGGCATATCGTTAATCTCGATAAAATTCGAAAATTCAATGCCGTTAATCGAGCAAACGGATTCGCTGATTTAGAAATTCGCAGCCCGAGAGAATTAATTTATGGACAAAAGAAGAAAGACATTTGATGCAGTCGAGTGGGTTCGCGGCATCCGCGATAAAAATTATGAAGAACTCGGACACCTTCCGACAAAGGAATTTCTCCGTGTTCTTGCCGAACGCGGTGAAATGAGCGAGCTCGGCAAAAAGCTCCGAGAACGGACAAAGAAAAAACAGACAAAAGGGCATCGCCGCTAAATCATTTTTCGTATTTTTGTAACGTATGCTATCTCTCCTAATCTTCTTCCCCCTCCTGGGCGCGTTGGGCGCCGTAGCGGTCCGTAAAGCGGAGGCCGCCAAATGGGTCGCGCTCCTTACGAGCATAATCACGTTCGCGATCTCGCTTTGGGTTTATGCGAATTTCGATTCCTCGGGCACCGGCTACCAACTCACCTTTCAAATACCGTGGGTCATTCTGCCGGGCATTCAGCTTACGTATTTCGTGGGCATCGATGGTATGTCCATGCTGCTCGTGCTCCTTACGACGTTTCTCTCCGTTGTAACCATTTTTGGGACGTGGAACTCGATCCAGAAGAGCGTTCCCGGCTTCATGGCGCTGCTTTTGGTGCTCGAAACGGCGATGCTCGGAGTATTTTGCTCGCTCGATCTCTTCCTGTTCTACATTTTCTGGGAAGCGGTGCTCATCCCCATGTACTTCATCATCGGCGTCTGGGGCGGCAAGCGCCGGATTTACTCGGCGATCAAGTTTTTCATCTATACGATGGCGGGTTCGCTTATTATGCTCGTCGCCATCATCTGGCTGGGCATTCAGGCGGGGCACATAACCGGACATTTCACGACCGATATTACGAAGCTCCTCGTAGTCGCCCACCAGCTTCCGATCAATACGCAGCATTTTCTGTTTCTCGCCTTTGCTCTGAGCTTTGCTATTAAGGTTCCGATCTTTCCACTCCACACGTGGCTTCCGGATGCGCATACCGAAGCGCCCACGGCTGGTTCCGTTATCCTTGCCGGAGTGCTGCTTAAGATGGGAACCTACGGACTCCTCCGTTTCTGCCTCGGAATGTTCCCACAGGCCTCGTTCGATTATTCCGGCCTCTTTGCGGTACTCGGTGTAATCGGCATTATTTACGGCGCGCTCGTCTCGATGGTACAGACGGATGTGAAGAAGCTTATCGCCTATTCCTCCGTTGCGCACATGGGCTTTATCGTGCTCGGCATTTTCTCGATGACGCGCGAAGGCTTGCAGGGCGCGGTGATCCAGATGATCAACCATGGGCTTTCGACCGGCATGCTTTTCATGATGTTCGGCATGATGTACGACCGCCGGCACACGCGTGAGATCAAAGAATATGGTGGGCTGGCTAAGATGGTCCCGCTGTTCTCCGTATTCTTTGGCATCGCCATCTTTTCCAGCGTGGGACTACCGGGCCTCAACGGATTTATCGGCGAATACCTCACAATGATGGGTTCCTATTATTCCCCGGTGCTGAATACGTGGGCCTACGGTGTGTGGGCCGCTACGGGTGTCATCCTTGCGGCAGTCTATCTCTTGTGGATGTACCAGCGCTTTGTATTCGGATTACCGAAAGGCGCACATACCGTGGCATCCCATGGAGCGGAACACACCATCGACACAAGCCATGACGAGCATCCTACTCCCGACCTTCATTGGCGGGAACTCGTGGCGGTCGTTCCCATCGTCTTCTTTATGATCTGGATCGGCATTCAGCCGATGAATTTCCTTAAAACCAGCGAGAAGACGATGAATGGTATGTCGGATGGGTTGCTGCAAATGAAGCAGGGCACCGCGACGACCTTCCTAAAGCAACCTGTCCAGAAGACGGTGCTGAAGCCGAATGAATCATTCCTGGCGAATTCACATTAGCCGCTCTTATGGAGAATATCCTAACAGAATCCGACCTCAGCCTTCACCTGAGCGAATACCTTCGCAGGGTTTCGCGCGGCCACGAGCGGTTTGTCGTGGTCGAAAACGGCAAGCGGATGAAGGAACTCCTTGCACTATATCTATGAAGTGGGAACTGTTCGAGATTTTCGAGGACGAAGCGTTCGCATCACCGAAGAACGAGTCTCCCACTTTGTGAAACGGCTTACAAAAGCAGGGCTTTTCGATAAACTCGATGAAACGGTTTCGAACCCGGATTTTGTGATCGAGTCCATTAGCGATCCCTCTGCCGCTATTCTATACCGCTTCTACCGCGGTACAAAAGCTGGAAATAAATTTCTTTGTGTTGTTGTTAAGTACACGGATTCAGATGCCTACATTCTGACTGCTTACCCGAGCGATGAAATTAAGAAGGGAAAGTTACTATGGGAAAGAACCAGGAAGTAAAAATTTGGTACGATGCAGAGGGCGATTATCTCGAAGTCGTTTTCGACGATGAGGCACAATGCACGTTTCGCAATACCGATAACGATGCGGTAATGGAGATGGTCGATGAGAATGGGAAAATCGTCGGTTTTTCCGTGATGGCCGTTAGCACGTTATCGAAATCGAATCCTATTTCCGCTCATCTTTATGGCATTGCCGCTTAGAATTTTTCTATGACCAGTTTCACCATTTCCGCTCGCGATATTTATGGCGTTATGCCGCTCCTCATTTTGGCAGGAACGGGCTTGGTCGTCCTCATGTGGGACGCATTCGAAAAAGTCCACTCGCGCATTCCGCTGTTTCTCACCATCTTAGGAGCCTTGGCCGCGATTGCCGCCGCCGCGCTCAATCTTGGGAACACCGGCCGTATTTTCAACGGCATGATCCTGAACGATAGCTTCGCGAATTACTACGCGATCCTGTTTTCGGCTGGCGTAATTATCGCCGTGTTGCTGGCCGAGCGATACCTGCGGGACGAAGGCGTGCTCGTTGGCGAATTCGCGGGTCTCACACTTTTCTCCGCCTGCGGCATGATCATGCTCGCCTCCGGTAACGATCTCATCGTAACGTTCGTGGGTCTGGAAACCATGTCCATCGCCTTCTACGTGCTGGCGGGCCTTTTCCGCAAGCGGCGCGAATCGAACGAAGCCGCACTCAAATACTTCCTGCTCGGCGCCTTTTCGACCGGATTTTTCCTCTACGGAATTGCGCTGCTCTATGGAACATTTGCATCCACGAACCTCGATACGATTACCAAAGCGCTCGATAATCCGCTGACATCAAATGCCATCCTTACAAGCCCAATGTTTTGGATGGGCGCAGGGATGCTGCTGGTGGGCTTTGCCTTCAAGATCGCGGCATTTCCCTTCCATCAATGGGCGCCCGATGTGTATGAAGGCGCGCCGACGGTCGTTTCGGGATTCTTTTCCACCGCCGGGAAAGCCGGCGCATTTGCAGCATTTATCCTCATCTTCGATATTGCCCTGGGACCGCTGGCGTATAATGGCCCTGCATTATTCAAAATGCAGACGCTGATTGCCGTATTGGCACTCGCCTCGATGTTCTATGGTAATATTACGGCGCTCGCTCAAAGCAACGTGAAGCGTATGCTCGCCTACTCGAGTATTGCGCACGCGGGGTACATGCTACTCGGAGTTGCGGCCCTGGACCGCGAAGGCGCAACCGCTGTAACTATTTACCTTAGCGTCTATACACTGATGCAAATGGGTGCGTTCGGCGTCGTGGCGTTGCTTGAAAAAGAAACGGGCCGCGGTTTGGAGCTAAGTGATTATGCGGGGCTTGGCCGAAGCCGGCCAGGACTTGCACTGGTCATGGCGGTTATGATGCTTTCACTGACCGGCATTCCCCCATTCGGTGGGTTCTTCGCTAAATATTATGTCTTCGCGGCGGCCATTCGAAGCGGACTTACGGTGTATGCTGTGCTCGGTATGATCGCCACGGTGATTTCGATTTATTTCTACATTCGCGTAATCGTGGTCATGTACTTCCACGAATTGGAACCGGGAGCCGAGGTTGCTATTGGACCCAGCGGCGAGGCCACGCTGCGCGCCGATACAGCGTCCGGATGGGCGGCGCTGGTACTTGTAACGATCGGCACACTTGTGATCGGAATCCTTCCCTCACTCATTACCGGACTCACGAGGGCGTTTTACCTGCCTTAGCGGTTATGCAACCGGTCCTCACCGCCGACGAGTCCCGCAAGTTCGATAAGCATTTAATCGAACAAATCGGTATTCCTTCGCTTGTGCTGATGGAGAGTGCGGCGCGGGGTTCCATTGAAACAATTCGGAGCTGGCTCAATCATGATTCCGAAGTTGTAATTTTTGCGGGACCAGGCAATAACGGCGGGGATGGATTCGCGATTGGGCGGCTGTTGCTCGAACTTGGCATTCAGCCCACTGTGCTCCTCGCAGCCAATCCGGAGAACCTTTCGCGCGATGCGAAAGCGCAGTATGACATTCTCGCAAAGCTGCTCGACCCCGAAGAGATTTATCCCATCGAAAGAGCGGAAGATGCATTGGAGCTTGTGGAAGCGCCAGATATAATTATCGATGCATTGTTGGGAACCGGTTCCAAAGGCGCGCTCCGCGGACGAATAGAAGAAGCGGCCAAGGCCATCCTTCAGCTCCAGGAATGGCATGGCTCAAAAGTGCTGGCGGTTGATTTACCAACCGGGCTCGATTCCGATGCCGGCATATACGATAATGGCGGCGAATTGCCTCTCATGGTCCGGGCGGAGCGAACGGTTACCATGGGTGCTCCGAAAATCGGATTCTACAAAGGCGTTTCGAGAAAGTACACCGGTGGGATTTCTATCGCCCGATTAGGAGCGCCATATCCAGCAGAATTATTTGGCAACGCACCGGAGGCCTATCTACTTTCAGAATCGGATGTCGCTCCGCTCATACCGCCATTTCCATTCAATGCATCGAAATATTCACGTGGAAGAATTCTCGCGGTGTGTGGTTCCCGCGGAATGACCGGTGCGGCAATCATGTCCGCCACGGCGGCATTGAAGTCCGGCACAGGATGGGTAACGGTTGCCGTGCCGGAATCCCAGCGGGCCATTGTCGCGCAAGCAGCCCCGGAACTGGTGACGATCGGAATCGCCGAAAGCGCGAATGGAAGCCCGACGCTCGAGGCATGGAACGATATTCAGCATGAATTCGAACACTGCACGGCAGTAGTGATCGGCTGCGGTTACCAACCATTTGAGGAAACAGCAGAACTCGTTCGCAGAATCGTGGCGGAAGTTCAAAAGCCGATGGTCATCGATGGCGGTGCGCTACGGTCCCTTGCGGACGGTCTCGAAATCCTGAATTCGCGAAATGCAGCGACCATTCTTACTCCAAACAGTGGCGAACTATCCGCTCTGACCGGCACGACCCGCGAGGAAGTGGAACGCGATCTGCTTGCCGCAGGCCGTAGTATCGCTATGAAGTATCCGGTAACGGTTATCGCAAAAGGCGCGCCGGAAATTATCGTTGCAAGCGATGGGACTGCGTATATCAATACCACCGGTGGCCCCGGCATGGGAACTGCCGGAACAGGCGATGTCCTGGCCGGTCTTACGACTACGATGCTGGCGCACAAACCCGACTCCCCTGCGAACGCGGCCATTGCTGCTACCTACCTATGCGGGCTCGCCGGAGACATTGCTGCCCGTGAGATGACCACCCACGGCATGAGCGCGACGGAAATTATCATGCGCATTCCGAAGGCATTTAAAGCTTTAGGAATTAGATAGCAAAGTAGTTGTTTTAATTTTATGCCTATAATCTCCTCAGAATCAGCAATTCGGAAAGCCACCGAGTATTTGAAATCTATTCCGCCGGAACTTTTAGGCGAGAAAATCGAAGCAATTCGACTAGAAACGATTCAACTTTTCGGCGAAGAATGGTCTGTGGTGCTAAGCTATTTGGTTGAACCGTCCCTCGAGAATCCCTTCCTGAAAGCTCTTGGTTCAGTTCGCAGGTACCGAGAAATCCGTGTCAATGCTCAAGATGGAGGCATTACAGCTTTGCTCAGTCCCGACAATGGCCTCCGGAAAGCAGCCTGAAGGCATGACAGTAAACATTCTTCCGTCTTGGATTAATCATCCCCCATCGCATATCCTCTTGGATGCGGAACCTCTCCTCGCTTTTGTGGTGGGTTCGTTCGATCGCTCACGACTTGGAACGGAATCGTCGGAAAAATTCGAACCAGCCGATTTTGACATTCTCGAAAATTTGGCGCGTCACTTTCAATTGGTATGTACACCAAACATTTTAACCGAAGTCAATGACTGGCTCGGACACTTTGGGTATATTCGCGCGGAGTTGCGGGCGATGTTTGCTAGCAAAATTCCCGAAATGTTAGAATATTACACGCCGAGTTTGGAACTCTCTTCAGGACTGAAGTTTATCGATGTTGGGCTTTCCGATTCGAGTATTCTTTTTACCGCAAGAAAATTGAATGCGCTCGTAATTACTACCGATGGTCGCCTAATCCCCCATTTATATAGCGCAAACATTGCGGCTCTTTTATTTTCTCAGTTAAAGAACTATTACGCAGCTCGAACCTAACTCATGTTTTCCTGGCAAGGCGTTCTCCGTAAAGACCTTCGTGTCGAGTTTCGTACGCGCTATGGCGTGAGCGCGGTGATCATGTTCCTGCTGATTACCGTTGCCGTCATTCTGTATTCCACGCCCGGCGAACAGCTTAAACCGAGCATCCTGAGCGCGCTCATTTGGATTGCTCTTTTTTTCGGCGCGATGACCGGGCTTTCCCGCTCCTTCGTTTCTGAGGAAGAACGCGGCACGGCTCTGCTGCTCCGGCTGTATGCCGATGGCGAAAGCGTGTTCCTGGGCAAGTTGGTCTATAATGTACTATTGATGCTCGCGCTTGCGATTTCCGCTGTACTCTTTTTTGAGTTCTTTTTTACCCGAGATTTCCATGTGCGCGATTGGCCAGCCTTCCTCATCCAACTCGGGTTGGGCGCCATCGGTATTGCGGCAGTTTCGACGATTCTTTCCGCCCTCATCAGCCGTGCGTCTCAAAAGGGAGCTTTATTGCCGATTCTGGCGCTTCCGGTACTCATGCCGCTCGTCATTGCAACGACGGATGCCACACGGATCACGCTCGAAGTGGCGAACGCTTTCACTAGCGCCCAGGGAGACCTTTTGATACTGGTTTCGTTTGATATTGCAATGATACTGGTAAGCTACGTCTTGTTCGACGTTATTTGGAGAGATTAATTCATGCGCCTTTTTCGCTCGAATATCTTCCTTTGGTGCTTAGGGCTTGCGCTCGCCGTGCAGGTCTATCTCTCGTTCGAGACTCCGATTGGCGGTAGCTTCGGCGATGCCGTCATGCTCAAGATGAACGGCGTACAGAATATTACGCCCGTGAAAGCAACGTTGCTCTCCACGGACTCTACAGGAGCGATTTTTAAGGATTTCATTGGAGATACTGGGCGTATCGAACGAACCTCTCAGTCCTTCGGGTCTTTTGTGTCCCTAAAACCTGGCGATGAAATTGTGGCCAGTGTAGAATACCAGCCTTCTGCAAACGCGTTCGATCTGGTAGAACTGATTCGGGTGAACCCGGTGATGACTTTCCCCATGATCCAGGGATTGGGCGAACTGGGCCGCAATATGCTTTTTCACGTGCCGATGTCCATGGTGGCGTTCCTCGCATTCCTGCTTGGAACGATTTATTCCATCCTGTATCTCGTCAAAAAGGATTACGATTACGATCGTCGCGCGCGCGCGGCGTCTGCCGGTGGATTCCTGTTCACCGCGCTTGCAACCATAACCGGCAGCATCTGGGCTCGTTTTAGCTGGGGCACTTTTTGGAACTGGGATCCGAGGGAAACATCCATTTTCATTTTGCTTCTGATTTACGCGGCTTACTTCATGCTGCGATCTCTCTTAGAGGAAAGCGAAGACAAGAAAGCGCGTATCGCGGCCGTCTACAATATTATCGCATTTGTGAGCGTACCGTTTCTCATGTTCGTCGTGCCACGCATTACGCAAAGCCTGCATCCGGGCGGCGGCGGCACGGAAGCGCCTTTGCTCAATCTTTCGGGAAAGACACACGTCTCCGCTACGCTCGGAGATATGTTCTGGATTTCCACGCTGCTGTTCTTCCTCGTCTTTCTCTGGATGAAAGACCTCTTCACGCGTATGCTTCGCATCGAAGACAAGCGCGCGGAACAAATGTAACTCTATACTTATGGACTTTCTTCAACACAATGCACTGTATGTCGTCGGAATTATTTCGGCGGTAATCTGGGCCGGAGTTTTTCTCTTCATGTTCGGTATCGAACGGCGCGTACGCAAACTCGAGAAAGAAGGATAGGTTTGCTGACGATACGTTCCGCGGAACCCGATGATGCCGCAGCTATTGCCGCACTTCTCATTCGTTCCATTCGCGAAGTGTGCGGGCCGGATTACGATAACGATGAGCGGCTCCTTGCCCAGTGGTGCGCCAATAAAACACCGGACAATATCGCGCGCTGGACCGGCGATCCGAACAGTTATTGGATCGTGGCACTCGCGGATGACACGATTGCTGGCACGGCCAGCATGACGCTTAATGGCGATATCAAACTCTGCTATGTTTTGCCAGAGTATCTGCATCGTGGGATTGGGAAAGCCATGCTCGAGCAACTCCTGCAACAGGCCCGATTGCTCGGCCTTCATACGCTGAGACTTGAAAGCACGCGCACGGCCCGCGAATTTTACAAGCGTAATGGTTTTATCGAAACGGGAATGACATTGGGCATGGGAATTATTCCATCGTACGCCATGGAACGCGATCTTACCACCCATTATGCCTGATCCCAAACTCCACGACATTCGTGCCGTGCTTTTCGACATCGATGGCACCCTTCTCGACACGTTCGAATTTATCTATGGCGCATTCGAGTTCGCATTGGATCGGCATGGCATCCAGCCACTACCACGCGAAGAAATTTCTCGTCTCATGGGCGGCCCGTTGGAAGAAGTGTATGCCGTAATGGTCCCCAACGGCAACGCGAAAACGCTTGCGGAATCGCATAGAACATTTCAATCGGAGAACCTTAGGCTGGCAACACTTTTTCCGGCAACCATTGAAGTTCTGGAATCCCTAAAACACCGCGGAATGAAAATCGCTGCCATTACCACGCGCTCCATCCGAACCTCGGTCCGCTCCTTAGAAGAAACCGGTATCGCACCATACTTTGACCTCATTATCTCTGGCGAAGATGTCGAATTCGTCAAGCCGCATCCGGAACCATTGCTCAAAGCGATAAAGTCGCTCGCCGTAAAGCCCGAGGAGGCAGTGATGGTCGGCGACACGCACGCCGATATAACAGCCGGGAAAAACGCTGGCGTAAAAACCGTTGCCGCACTCTATGGTTTTGGCGGCGAACTGTTGCTCGAGCTAAAGCCGGATTATGCGATTCGGGACCTGAGAAAATTGCTGGATATCGTCTGACTCCAGGACCTAGATTACGCGGATAGAACCTGGATTACGCGGATTGGATGGATTTCCAGGATTTCTAATTGCCATCCCGAGACATTCTCTCAACCCGCTTGCTCCGAATCAATGAAGGGATCTCCTATGAAGTCCTCGGATCCCATATTCGCGGGGCTGACAGGTCTCGAATCCTGGTGCAAAACGCAATAACCACACGCGAGTGTTACTCCTGCGAACGCGGGAACCCACCCACCAGACTCAATCAGAGCTTCCTAAAATGAATTCAGCAATTCCCTGGATGTTAATCCTGCGAATCCATCCAATCCGCGTAATCCAAGTTCTATCCGCGTAATCCAGGTTCAGGCTTCTATCCCAAATAGTTCTGCAGTGGCTTGGTCCGCGGCGTATGCCGCAAGCGACGAATTGCCTTCTCCTTGATCTGGCGGACCCGTTCGCGCGTCAGCGCAAACTTCTCGCCAATCTCTTCGAGCGTTAGCGGATGGACATTATTGAGGCCATAATACAGCTCGATCACTTCTCGTTCGCGCGTGGTAAGCGCCGTAAGCGCCTGGGAGACTTCGAGCTTCAGCGAATCGCTCATGAGCACCGCATCCGGCGGCGATTGCTGCATATCCTGAAGAATATCGAGCAGCCGGTTATCCTCGCCCAACTGGAACGGCTGGTCAACCGAGAGATGCCGGCCGGAAATGCGGAGCGTCTCGAATACTTCGAGCGGCGACATGTCAAGTTTGTCGGCTAACTCGCTGGCGGTTGGTTCACGCTCGAATTCCTGTTCGAGCTGCGAGAACTTTTTCGAAATTTTATTCAGCGCGCCAACCCGATTGAGTGGCAACCGTACAATACGCGATTGCTCTGCTAATGCCTGAAGGATCGCCTGACGAATCCACCACACCGCGTAGGAAATAAATTTGAATCCCCGCGTTTCGTCAAACCGGCGGGCGGCCTTGATGAGACCAAGGTTCCCTTCATTGATGAGGTCGCCGAGCGAAAGTCCTTGATTTTGATATTGCTTCGCAACGGACACGACAAACCGAAGATTTGCGCGGACAAGGATTTCGAGCGCGCGCTGCGCATCCGGACCGTCCTCCCGTATTTTCCGGGCCAGCGCGATCTCCATATCCGAATTGAGCAGATCGACGCGGCCAATCTCCTGAAGGTAAATATCGAGGGACTGACTTTCACGATTGGTGTATTGCTTTGAAATACGCATTAATGCTTCGATAAGGTTTTGGTGGCGAACGACACTGAAGCCCGTGAAGGCTTCAGCGATAAGACGACCGAAGTGTTGGAGCGTTCAGGGATTCCATTCGCAACAGACGCTCGTCCTCGGTAAAAACTCGCGGGCGCACACGAGCAATGTGCTCGAATCGCGGCGAGGCTACGATGGTCCGATTTTCTGCGTTTTGAGGTTAATTCGGCCATGTTTCTTGCGAAGATGTCTCCGTGAACGAGCCGTAATTTTCGAACGTTCCGGGATTTATTTGGATTTTGGCAAAAATAATCGTATATTCCCGGGTTCCGGCTAATAAACAATCACATTATTTCCGCCAAGTTCACGCGCTCGTTCGAGTGCCAGCTCGGCCCCTTCGATCAATTCCTCCACGGTCCCATCCCGCCGGGCACCCGAAACGCCAATCGAGACCGTAACAGAATAGCTCCGCTTCCCAATTGCAATCACCTCACTTACAATCATCTTGCGCATTTTTTCACTCCACAAATAACTTTCTTCATCGGACATTTTAATAAGCAGCGCGGCGAAGGTATGCTCACCCGTCCGTGCAATCACATCAAATGGACGTGCTCCGAATTTCAATAAGCGCGTGATGGCCAGCACCATCGTATCCGAATCCTCCTGCGAAAAACGGGAACTGAATTCCGAGGCGCCATCCATTTCGAAGAGCACGAATGTAAGCGGTTCATCGAATTGCATGGCCCGCGCTAATTCCTGCGTGGCCCGTTCCAGCAGTCCGCGCTTATTCAGCACTCCCGTCAGGAGATCGGTAAGCGCCCGCGCGCCCACCATCTCACCTAAGGCTACTATTTCGAGCGCCGAGGCAGCGCTGCGCGCAAGGTGCTCCAGCGTTTCGACATCGGCGCTGGTATAGCGGGCACGCTCGGAATGCTCGATAGCCAGCACACCATAATTCTTTACGGCGGTGCGAATGGGAATGGCAAGGAACGAATGGCCGACCGCACTGTGCCGGTCCTCTTCCAAATTATACCGAATGTGCTGGGCGGAGAGCGATTCGACATGCACGCTCTTGCCGGTCTCCAGGCACTTTCCCACGATGCTCTCTTCGAGCGAAATCAACGATTGCGGCGGAGCGTAAGCGCCCGTTCGTTTCGATTGAAGGCTGCTGATATTCCACAACCGTCGGCCTTCATCGAACGAGGCCGCCGCAAGCCAATCCCATTCGATGATCTGGCTGGCGGCTTCGGTAAGCGCGCGAAGAATGTATTCCGGATTTTTGCGTTGGTCGCGAATCACGCGAAGCGCAGAATCCGGGCTAACGAGTTCATGTAATTTGCGCGCGGCGTCGAGCGCCCGCGAAGCGGCAAGCAAATCATACTTTTCGATGTAGGACCGGATGAGACCCGAGATGACCTTCGAATAATCCGTCAGAATTCGCAGCGTCTCCGCGCTGAAATGGTCCGGCGTAGCGGAGTCCACCGTAAGGACGGCCACTAAGCCATCCCCGAATAACACCGGCATACCAGCGAAGGAGGCAATGCCAATCGCATCGCGATAATAGGGAATAAGATCGAGTTCTGCCTGCGGCGCGATCGTCGAATGCAATTCCGGCCGCCGTTTGGAAACAATGCGGCTCACCGCGTCCAGTTCGATTGGGAACCGCTTATCGGCGGCAAGAAACTGATAGGCCCGGTCATCCAGCGCGGCGGATTCCAATACCAGTTGCTGCTTTTTGGCGTTGACCCAAAAGAACATGGCACTCGTCGCGTCCAGCTCATCGCGCAAAATATCAAGCAGATCGCCTAAGAGCACTACGAAATCGGCGCGGGGATCCCGTGTTTCTGTTGCCCGGCGCGGGCGGGAATCGAACGCGCGCAGCGCGTCCAAGAATGAGGAGAGCGAAGGTTCTAAGTTGGGTTCGAGTGATACCGGCTCCCGCTCGGGCTCTCGGAATGGAGTTTCTTCCTCCCGAAGGACCGTATCGAATGGAATCGAATCGGAGGCCATTTCGTGGGTGTAACGTTCCACAAATTCATCCTCTTCCACGTCGTCCTCAAGATGGAAATCATTCAGGACTTCTTCTTCGTCCCTATCTTCCTCCTCGTTTATTACATCCATTTCGTCGGCGGTTCTCCGGTCTTCGGAATTATTCTGAATGGCCTCTTCTTCGGCTTCCCATGTTTCAACATGCGATTCGTCCTGTTGTTCGGGAATTTCTGCCTGCTCTTCGTAATGTTCCGGGAAGCTGGAAGGAATATTTGCGTTGCTCCCGGAAGACATCGGAATCGGTTCACGATTCCGTCCTTCTGCTTCCCAGTCATTGTGCGCATCGTGCGCTTCGTGCGGCAAGCGCGAAACACGGACTACCGCGCGCTCGTGCTCCGCAAAATAGGGAACCGCAGAATTGCCGGAGGCCGGGCGCATATTAACTGGCGGCTCCTGGGGTCCTTGCGCCGTATCAGCTTCCGGATGCGACTTTCGGAACAATCCCAGTTTATTCTGGACGCCGATCATTTCGTCCCGCAAGGACTTTATTCGTGGCACGGCCATGCGCAGGATGGAAGGCTTTTCGCGTTCGAGGCGCTCCTGCCGTTCGCGCCAGGCGCGGCGTTCTTCTTCCACTTGCGCGGCTTGTCCCTCGCGGGTAATTTGAAAATCGTCGAAGGTAACTTTCTTCATGCGCTTCTGCTGCTCGTCGGGCGCGAAGGGACGTCCTGCATTCGCGGGCGGGATGGCGTTCGGGCTATTCGGTTCAAGATCGTCGCGCTCCTCGTGGATCATGCTGGATTACGGCTGTGCCGGCTGCGATCAACACCTATACACGAACCTATAAGCACCCTGAGGAATTCCTTAGTAGTGAAGCCGATCCCCATTTTTTTATTGGAGGATTTCTGTGAGCAGGTCTTCGGTCCCATTCTGGGTAATGGTCCGTTTCTGTCCGACCTGCTGTTTGCTCTCGATCACCAGCGTAAAATTCCGCTGTTCGTGCATCGCGCGCTGGAACAAAAGCCCCGTCGAATCTTCGATACGGACGACACTGTGCGACGTTGCCACAAAATTCTGAATGGTCGCCGTGGTCGGTCCTTCCTGAAATTGAAGCTTGCGCGGCGTGGTCGTAGTGTTATCTTCCAGCACCGCAAACACACGGTCCCCGCGTTTTTCCAACCCTCGGACCGTCTCGGAGGCATCGATGTGTACCGGGAAGGATAATCCGGGAGCGACATCCAGGTTCACATTTGAGGAATCCCGCCAGGTCGTGTCGGTCACTAACGCGCGGGTGGGATTATGGACCAATACCCTCATCATATAGGCATTAGCCACCTCTTCAGCCTGCCGGGTTGCGAGCGCCTGAATGGTAGGCTTTTTGCGGCTGGAGTCGGGAACCGGCGCAAGCAGGTTATCCGCGATTTGGCTCACATCCAGGATGGAATCGAGATCGCCATATTTATTGACGCGGACGGTAAAATCTTTCCCGACAAGAATGTTGAACTCACGATAGTCATCGTTCATGCGGTCCCGCAAATTGTTGCTGGAGTACTGCATCGAAACCGTATCGCGTTTGGAACGGAGTTTGATCGAATCCACCCGGAATTGCAGGGTAACGGAACTATCGCGTCCCACTCCTTTAACGATTTGCTGCGCATAAAACTCGGTGGTGCTCGTCCCGGAATGCTTCATGGGCGCACCGTTCGCCAAGGCATCGCTCGAACTCATCGTCATACGGTCCACAACGTGGTATCGCACAACGGAACCTACTTTTGGCCGAAAAAACAGGTGGTGGTTCGTGTCGGTTATGGGAACAGCTTTGGCCGGCTGCGTGGTGTCAATCACCGCCCCGTTTGCAGAGGAGAAGGTCGCCGTTTCTTTTTTCGAACAAGAGCTGAGCGTTACGGCAACAACGAAAAGAATGACAATGGGTACTGAGCGCATGGATAAAAGAATGAATGAAGCTTACTGTGGTGGTGTGCCGGGCTTTTTCTCTTCGCCCGTGGAATTAGATTCGAACATGCCGGCATTCGGGTCCTTAAAGGTGCCCCGGTGCTCCTTAATTTCCCGGATCGTAATTTTCGTAGCGTGCATAACCGGAATCGGATAAACATCCGTGGTAACGGTCCGGGTGATTTCTTCTGGCACGGTGTCGATATCGACCGCGAGCTGCACGTCCGCGGTATCGTCATAAAACGAATGCTTGAGGAATCCTTTCGAGACCGTAAAATAGCCGGCACCGCCGCCAGAATACTTCAGGATTCCCATCGGGGTGGCAATCCCTTCCAGATATTCGATCCGCTGCGGAGGATCGAAGTACTTGACATGGACCTTCATTTTGCCCACACCATCACGCGTGGCATAGACCGTGCGGGTAACCGGAATTTCCGTCGTCGTGGAAGGAGACGTGTATGGGCCGTTCGCAGCCGCCATTCCTCCCATCCCAAATTCCAAAAGCTGCCCCATGCGCAGCGAATCCGTAAGCGAGAGCATCGCGTGGACCATATCGTACTGATACCCGTGACCGATCGCATTAGCATGAAAATCATTCAGATTGATAAACCGCGCAATCGTTCCATCCGGCCGCATCACGAACAAGATCGTGTGTCCCAAAAATTGTGCGCGTGGCAGCACTTTTATATCGTGCAATTCGTGGGTAATGGACCAATCGTCTGCAGAGTTAAATCGAAAGAAATTTTCGGCATGCGGCCCTTCCCCAAAATTAATGCCCGTTTTGAACGAGTCGAGCGATGCAGCGATAACGGCAGATCCATCCGGCAGCACGCTATCGACGCGTTCGCTGAAGGAATAGATCGTCGTGCGGATACTCGGCTTGGCGTCGCTCGGGTCCACCTGCGGAAAGTGCATGAAGAGCCGAAGGATTTCCTTCGTAACCACCCGGTGAAGATCCCCTTGTACAAAATGCAGCCGGAATTCCGAGGCAGGTTGTGCGCGGAGCATTCCCGTACTGAAAACGCAGGCGATGAAGAAGCAAATCGCGTAACAAGTTCGTCTCATAATTATTGACCTCGACGAGAGTATAATTCCGATTCAAAGAATAGTTCGATACAGCGCGTAAGCGGCAAGCGTCATCCCGTCCCAAAGCTCACCAACGGCGATTCGCTGCTCCAGTTCCGCAATGGTTAGGGCGACTGGTTCGAATTCCTCGCTCGGTTCGGGGTGTGCCGTGCCCGCAGTTAACCCACGCGCAACGAACACGTAACACTCCTCATCACTGGCTCCGTTCATTGGATTGAACCATCCAATCGGAATTAATTCATGAGCCTCGTAGCCGGCTTCCTCGCTTAATTCCTCGCGGGCGGCCTGTTCGTGGGTCAATCCCTCCTTCATTCCCCCGCCTATGAACTCCAGGCTTTCCCGCTGATTTAAGTACCGGAATTGCCGGAGCATCAAAATCCGCCCATCCTCCAGTTCCGGGATGACGAAGACCGCGCCTTTCGTGTGAGCGTAATAGAATTCTCCATGGCCTCCATCAGGATGCACATATTCGTCCCGGCGGTATTCCCACCAGGGGTTTTTGTGCAGGATTTTGGTAGAGAGCCGTCGGAGGCGCTGGAGCATGACGGGCAAACACAAACCACGCCGAAATTCTCTCTTTGATTTGCGAAGGTGACTTCAGAACTTATAGCTTACGCCAACCGAATAGAGCGATGGGTTTGCACCATACTCGGCAGCAGGCAAGACCATCGCAGCGCAGGCCGTCACTTGAATGTGGTCCAATCCATAAGCTATTTCCAAACCGGGAATAAAGTATAGCAATCTGGAAGTGCGCGAAAACACGGTATCGTAGGAACTGGCTGGGGGATAACCATAAGAGCCGCTCGATACCGTTTCCTGGATTAGATCATGATAAAGGTAAATATCCGAAACTCTGAGCAGGAACAGAAAGGATAAGTTATCCCGACTGTACCCCGTAGCACCTTGAATCCAACCTGTTGCAAAACGGGTCTGTTCGTTCCCGGAAATTTGAGTGTAGTCCGGAGGAATGACCGCTTCCATGCCAAGGAAGGAGGTCTCAATCCTGTTATTCTCCATTCCCCAGCCAATTCCGCCGTACAATTCGGCAACGAGATTACTGGATTTCGGATCGCGTGAAATGCGCCTCGGG
>JAKAIL010000275.1 GCA_021825235.1 Bacteroidota bacterium
AGATTTTAGTATTGCGGGCACCGCCTTTCTTATGGCAGGTAATATGAAGAATTATTCATAAAACATTCGGAACTGCAATGGGGGGGGGGGTTCCAACAAGCGCAATTTCATTTTTCCTTTCCAACTTTAATTATCGACCTATGAATGGAACCAGAGCAACTTCCTGGAACGATTTAATCATCATGCCGCCGGCGGACCCGCGCAGCCTAATTTCCTTCCTTGCGCTAACGGACCAGACCGGCGCAACCCAACTGGCTTCTTTCCTGAGAAGCGCGACGTGGCTAAACGCCGCTAAGACGTGGGTAAACCCGCCGATCTCGACGAGCCTGCCCGGCTTCAATGCTACCTCGCACATCGTTGCCACGAATCCTTATGACTTCGATGCGGTTATCCAGACGAATGAATGGAACACCACGCAAGCCATGACGCTGCCAGTAGCCGGTCTGCCGATAGCCGCACAGAAAATCATGTACCTTAAGGCCGACCCGCGCTTTACCAACTTCGTGTACTTCGATTTCGCCGGCGCAACGACTTCGACGGACATTCAGCTCAGCTTCCGGGACAACTCCACCACCAGTGGAAACTTCCAGAACTCGGGCGTTGCAACGGTACCGGTGCTCGCGTTCCCAAACAGCGCAACCTACGGTGGAACGGGACGCGCCTTGCAGGTATCGCTCACCAAGCCCGGGCGCTACGTGATGGGCCTCCGCATCGTCGATAACACCGGCAATTGGAGCATGTTCGAAATGGACTGGATCGTGCTATAATTTTAATGTAGAGGGAGAATAATAATGCCAGGATGTCCACCAGATTGCGGTGCAATCGGAACCGGAGACACCGGGACCGGCGACACTGGCACTGGCAGCACAAGAAGTACTGGAAGCGGTGGCTCGGGAACCGGTAGCACTGGTACTGGGGGTTCGGACATGTTCGAAATGGACTTGATTGTACTATAAGGGAGAAGGTATGCCGTGCTTGCGTGGAGAACTATTTTACATAAAATGGGTGCCGGTTGGTAACCCACCAGGTGAGCATCCAAATGATCTCACACCGGGCGGATTTATCACGAGTGTGCCCATTAGAGTGCCTTGTCCCCCTGGATCAGCTCCGGGTTCTGGGGAGACAGATGAGCAGCTTGGGTTGCAGGCTTTGCAGAACGTTTATGGTTTTGGACTCCCCAATCCTTCTTCGCCAGCCGGATCGGGCACTTCTCTTCCAGATTGGCTTTTGGCGCGTCAGAAAATTGAAGAAGCCCAGGATGTTTTTACTTATGCCGAGCCACGACCGCCAACGCTCGCTTACGATCCAAACAATCCCTACAATAATCCTCGGCCGTCGAACAAGCCCATTAAACAAAACTTAAAGGCTGGCCCGATTGACCCATGCAGTGATGCCCAACAGACGCTTCAGAATTCGCAAATTCCGCAAGCGACCGGCGATTCTTATACGGAATACGAAAACACGACAAGCACCAATTCGAAATATTCTTACCAGCAGCTCGAGGGGCTGGGAATCGAACGATTGATGGCCGATTATGCCAAGGATGCGGAGCAGGGCTCCGGCCTGGATTGGGAGTCATCGTTCGAAGATGCAATAAAAACGCTCCAGCCCACGGACAGGACGCCGCAACAGATTGTTGACAAAGTTCTTGCAAGCATTTTGGGAGTGGACCCGAGCCAGATTGGAACGTTATCCGATGCCTTTACCCAAACCATCGATCAACTAATCCAGGAAATTGAGGACGGGAACGGCGGAAATATCCACTGGAGCGCCTTCGGGGATTACTTAAATGCCCAGGCCGATGCGGATGCGGCGGCGATGCAGGCAAACAATCTCGATCCGAATGGAACCGGAAGCAGCCCGTGTGGCGACATTAACAAAGTATTGCAGGGTGCCATGTCGCGGAGCAGGAACGGCCAGCTACGTGCGAACAGGGCGCTCGGGCGATTAGACCGAAATATCAAAGTGCCGACGGTGCCGAAGGGCGGGCATTACATAACGGGTGGTGATTTTCCACCCACGAAGTACGTTGGCCCGAGCGTGGGACCGATTGGTACGGCTACGGGGGTTAAGGCGACGCCCGTCCGGCGGCCAAGCGGTTCCCCGCGTCACATCCGCGTTGCCCCTTCGGGAGCGGTAGCCACAGCGGCAGCCACCAACCTGGCCCAGGCCCATCCTACTCCTATAAGCCCGGGACTGTTGCATCGTAGTGCGTTAGCTCCGAGTGGGCCAGCTGTTCCCGTATCAACATGGACACCCCGGCCTAAGCTCACGGGACCGGTAAAAGGATCCGGCTCAGGCCCAATTTTTACATTGCCGACCCCTCAGTTTGGACAGGAGGATTTATCGATTGGGATGGTTGGCACTCTGACCGACGACATCAATAATTATTTGAAGCAGTACGATGACATACTCCGGGAAATTAATATTCAAGATTTTAATGATCCTGAACAAGCCTGGAGCGATTATGCGAATTTATGCGACGCGACACTGCAAGAACTCATGCCGCTTTATCATTACTTAGAAGACATTTTGAACAAGTCCGACGATTATAGCGCACGCGCTGCGGCTGAGGCGGAATTGAAACGACTTGTTGCTTGGCTCAATTACCTTTCCGATAACTATACGGAGTATGATGCTCAACACCGTAAAAGTCGATGGTGGCCTTAATACACTATAGCACTCAAAATAATGTAATCGATGGAAAGCTCAATGCAGGCATAATGGCAGCTGGCAAGAGTTTCGCTGTGCTTTCGATAGGCCTCCTACTCGTGGCGGTCCAATGTAGTTCAAAAAAGGTGGACAGCGTTCTCCAGCTTGGAATGACTTCGTCTCAGGTCGTGCAAGTGCTCGGCAAGGCGACCCCGGACTCGATCAAAGCGGGATTATCAACTTATAACAACGTTGAACTTCTTGGCGTAAAAGGGAAGTGCATCATCCGATATGACTCTGCCGGTCATCTTAGCTTTTTCACATTTATGGCACCGTGGGGCTTTAGAGGAAATTTAAAGCAAAGCGCTTACTCTCATTTCGGAATACCAAGAGATACAATGAAGTCTGAAGAAGACGGTCACTTCTGGGT
The DNA here is from genome assembly GCA_021825235.1 of Bacteroidota bacterium. GTDB lineage: Bacteria > Bacteroidota > Ignavibacteria > Palsa-1295 > Palsa-1295 > PALSA-1295. The sequence goes on from JAKAIL010000275.1 coordinate 3,083, forward strand.
GGTATTTTGGAAACAAGGCAATGCGCTTTATAACTATTCCGAAATGGGTAGTCGGTGTTCAGTCGGCGGAGGAATAGAGAGTAGCGTATCACCGCTTGCGGCTCCGAATTTTCCGCCTCCGCCGTAATAGCTTGTCGCCGACAAGATTTCAATAAATAACCTTTCACCTCTTTGGCCGTGAGTGGTATCAGGTACTCAATCATGATCGCGAGGCATTCCTTCCCGATTGGGATCATTTGCTTTTCATTCGTGCTGGTTGGATGTTCGGAAAAGATTGATCTCCCAATTCATCTCGGCATGCCCAGGGATTCTGCGTACTTGTTGTTTGCCAAGCAGCGAGCCGATACTACGTTTAGTGGGAATTATTATTTACGAGGTGTTGCAATGTTAGGAACGGATGGAACGCTTTTGCTGCGCTTCGATTCCGTGGATCGGCTAAATTTCTATTGCTTTCGTACGACAATCGATCAGGCAGACAGGCTTATCAAAAGTGCCAAGCAGATACTAGGCGAACCGGATGATAACGAATCGATGGGGAACCCGGTAAGCTACAGAGTACTCATGTGGGATACCGGATCTGTTGTCTATAGTTTTGATCAGGAGCGACGCACATGCTCCTTCTGTAGTCAACCTGCTAACCTTGGTTCCCCGCTTCCTCAGCCGACCTTGCCAGCGGCGCCGCGTAAAAAGAGCCTGCAGACACTTTGGATTGGGATGCCCCGTACTTCTGTCTATAAGTGGTTAGGTAAGTCTACGCCAGATAGCACCGGAGCAGAGAATTACGAAATGTTTTTCCATTCCACGTTTCTAGGTGTTTCAGGGTCTTCTGGGGTTAGATTCGATTCAAGTGGCCGTCTCATCGATTTTTATTTTGTGGCTCCTGCGGATGATTGGCCTGTTTTGGTAAAGAATGCCCTTTCGGCGTTTGGGAAGCCAATGAGACATGGTCCGTTACCGCAGTCGCACGAATCTTATGACAACTACTATTGGGGTTTCGAAACTCAAAGCTACAATCTTTTCCAAAATGCGCATGGTTCCCAATTGGACGGTAATCTATACAATCCGCCTCGTGCGATTCCAGGCTCTAATTTTTCCACGCCACACTGACCTCTAATCGTATTTAGATGTTCGACGATTCTGAGACGGATTGCTTTCGTCCAACCCAACAGGGACGCTGTTGCTCTACGTGACAAGTCTGTAGTTCGCGCGTTCTCACTCGGCATCTTCCGGGTGTCTCGAACGTTCGGGTGAAGTCGAAATGCGATTCGCTCATTCCGGAACATGGCAGCCTCACGACCCCCGAAGCGTCGAGCGAGGACGCTCGACCGCCCCGCTTCCAGAACTCCGGCGTTGCAACGGTACCGGTGCTCGCGTTCCCAAACAGCGCAACCTACGGAGGAACGGGATTGTTGACAAAGTCCTGGCCAGCATCCTGGCCGTGGACCCCAGCCAAATTGGAACGTTGTCCGATGCGTTTACCCAAACCATCGATCAACTAATCCAGGAAATTGAGGACGGGA
>JAKAIL010000036.1 GCA_021825235.1 Bacteroidota bacterium
GGAATCGGCACATGGTAATGCCGCCAGTAACCGCTGTAGGTTCCCGGATCGTTGTATCCATACGTATAGTCGAAGCGGGTATAATTCGATAGGTCGTTGTTACTATTGCCGAAGGAGGTGAGCTTGGTGCTGCCCGCCATTACCGTTAGCGTCCAACTCTGGATCCGGTAGAAATCCTGATAATAATTGTACGCTCCGTAAAAATCGAAATCGACGAACGTGGAATCCGAAGCCGTAGCAAAGGAGCTGGCGTCAACGGATGGAGTTTGCATCCAATTCGTCGTCGGATTATTACCATAGGTGTAGGCGTACATGCTCCAGAGCACCGCGGAACCATTGTAGCCGCCATTGCCCGCACTGGATCTATACCAGTAGCCGTGATACGGCCAGGAATCCCAATAGTTGGGATCGGTTGTATTTACGGTCCAGCCGGTCGGCGGGAAGGTACCACTACTAAAATCCTGAGATAGCAGCGTGGTCTTGGTAGAGGCCTTACTGGCCGAAGGAAGCAGAAGGATGACCGCGACCAAAATCGCGCTCAAGCGAAGCAAGCAGGTTTTCATAAATTATTACAAGCATAAAAAAAAGGATTGAAGCAGATCACCCGGTGCAAGCTGTACCGAGCGAAGACGTTTAGCTAATGCAAATATAGTAAAAAAAATTTCATCTTTAAGAAATTAGATAATAATTATGGGTTTCTTTTTGCAAACCCTTTGCGTCAAGGGGATTCTCAGACTCTTGCGATTGTTGATACATAGGAATGAAATCCTTATTCCGGCTGCTGCCCTATTTTTCGCGATACAAGCGCATGTTCGTTCGTGGAGCGCTGCTCGTCGTCCTTTCGAGCGTTGCGCAGGCCCTGTGGCCCTTATTCTTTGGCAACGGGATTGATTCCATAACTCGGGGAACGGCGACTATTCGTTCCCTACTGATTCAAGCCGCTATTATCGTGGTACTGGCCTTTCTGAGCGGCTTCTTCTATTATCTCGTCCGCCAAAATATTATTGTCGCGAGCCGGCATATCGAATATGACCTACGCAATGACCTGCTGGCGCATATCGAACGGCTTTCCGCGCGATTTTTCCAGAGCACCCCGCAGGGGGAACTTATGGCGTTCGCCACGAATGACATCGATGCCGTCCGGTATTTCATTGGACCGTCCGTCATGTATTCGCTGGATACACTCGCTACGTTTATCGCAGTGTTTGGCTTTATGCTCTCGCTTTCGCCCACGCTGGCGCTGGCGGCCGTAGTTCCCCTGCCGCTCATGTCCATTGCCGTGTACTATATCGGCAAAAAAGTTCACCCTCTCTTCGATGCCGTCCAGGCGCATTTTGCTACGCTCACGGCTCGTACGACGGAAAGTATTTCCGGCATTCGAGTAGTCCGCGCGTACGTCCGGGAATCGTACGAAAAGTCTATCTTCAATGGACTTGCAAAAGGGTACTTCGACAAGAACATGCGGCTGGCGCGAACGCAGGGACTCATGCAGCCCATCATTTTTGGCTTCATGGGATTTTCCACGATTATTCTTCTACTCTTCGGGGGCAAGCTCATCATCGACCATCACCTGACCATCGGCGAGCTTGCACAATTCATGGTCTATCTTGGAATGCTGACCTGGCCGTTTATCGCGTTGGGATTCGTAACGAACATGGTCCAGCGTGGCTCGGCCAGCATGGCGCGGCTTATCAAGCTCTTCGAGACGGAACCGGAAATCAAAAATACCGAGCGCACCAACTGGCAGATCGCGTCCATCGGTGGCGAAATCGAGTTCCGCGATGTTTCCTTCCGGTACCGGCCGGAATTGCTGCCGGTGCTCCAAAACATTTCGCTCCGCATCGAACGTGGAACGACCCTCGCAATCATTGGCCGAACGGGATCGGGAAAAACGTCGCTCGTCCATCTGTTGGCGCGCCTGTTCGATCCCACCGAAGGAATCATCACCATCGATGGCCATGATTTGCGGACCATTCCACTCGAAGTGCTGCGCTCCAACATCGGATTTGTCTCGCAGGAGACGTTCCTCTTCTCCGAGACGATCTCCGAAAATATTGCCTTCGGTACAGGCGAGGTGGCTTCACAATATCATACCAAAGCGATCTTGGGTACAAATGGATATGCTCAGTCCAACGGGTTTCCGCAACTGAAGCCACCTTCGCCATTGGGAACGGAAGAAGCCGCCCGCGCCGCGGACATCTATGACAACGTGATGGAATTCCCCGAACAATTCCAGACCATGATTGGCGAGCGTGGCATTACGCTCTCCGGCGGGCAGAAGCAGCGCACCGCCATTGCTCGAGCGTTGGCCCGGAACCCGAAGATTCTGGTGTTAGACGATGCAATGTCTGCCGTGGATACGACAACGGAGGAACGGATTCTCTCGAACCTTCGCAACGATGCCAACCCTCGGACCACTGTCCTTATCAGCCACCGCACCTCGACCGCGCGGGAAGCCGACATGATTATTGTGCTCGACCATGGCCGGATCATCGAGCGCGGAACGCACCAGGATTTACTGGCCCGCGGAGGCGCTTACTACGATTTGTACCGGCGGCAACTTTTGGAAGAATCGCTGGAGCAAGCGTAGGCCGTACCATCTCCTACATTAGAAGCGGGCTTTTTCCATCGAATTCGCGGTAATATCGAACAGCGTGTTTGGCAGTACATCGCTTGCGGCGGCAAGCTGGAACCCGGGGCGAAGCGAACGGCCAGCCCACACGCCATCGGCGCGAATGACCATGAGGCCGCATTGTTTATCGCCGGTGAGGCGCTTGTCCTGCCGGATTCGTTCCAGAGCACGCTCGCACGCCTCTGCCGGCTCGATGCCCTGCCGGACCATCTCCACGATGTGGAACGTGGAACAGGCGCGCATCATGAGTTCCCCGTCGCCGGTAGCGACGGCAGCGGCCACGCGGCCATCCACATAAAGTCCCGCACCGATAATCGGCGAATCCCCAACACGGCCATGCAGTTTGAAGGCGAGACCACTCGTGGTGCAGGCACCGGCCAAGCGGCCTGCGCTATCCATTGCAAGCACGCCGATGGTATCATGAGAATTCTCTTGCTGGCCTTGTGTGGCGCCGGGAGTATACTCCCGGCGCCACACAAGTTCCTCTGGTTCATCTCCATGCACAAATACATACTCTTGCGTACCCTCCTCCGCACGCCGAAGACGAACGTGCAGCTTATCCGGTTGGGCCATCCATTGTTCCCAGAGCGATTTCGCTTTTTCGGTCAGCAGATCCGTTTTCTCAAATCCTTCCCGCTCGGCAAATTGCTCGGCGCCTTCGCCGGCCAGCATGACGTGCGGCGTTTTTTCCATTACGCGCCGCGCAACGGCAATCACATGCTCGTAATTGCGCACGAAGGCCACGGAGCCACAGTTGCCGTCGTGGTCCATAATGGAAGCATCGAGCGTAACCTCGCCGGTGGCATCCGGCAGGCCGCCGCGGCCAACCGACATGCACGCGATATCCGATTCGCAATCGCGCGCGCCCAGCTCAACGGCATCGAGCGCGCTCTTGCCGCTATTGAGTGCTTCAATGGTTACTTGATTCGGATGGAAGCCGTGCTTCCAGGTCGAGAGAGAGAGAATCACGATTTAGTTTATTTGAAACGGCATTTGGGAAATAATTCCACTATCAACGGCGACGGTGTTCGAACTTTCCTTCGATGTATCGAGCGCACGGAATGCGAATCTCGCATCGAACGTGTGTTTTACGGTATCGAAATCAGTGATGTCAATTGTGCCGGTATGGTTAACATCGGTACTCCAGGCACCGTCGGAAAAATAGATGAGTGCATTACCGGACCGACTGTTCGGATACCGATCAACCGTATCATAGTAAAATCGAATAGCCGGAAAATTTAGCGTAGTTTGACCAGTATCGGGAGGCATTTGAAGCACAAACGAAATCATGTTGGAGCCATCATAAATACAGCGGGCAAAGATACAAAACAGCGAATCGGAACGCGAGTAAGTCGCAATCATAGGGGGTGCGCTAAAACCTCCGCTGTCGGACATAAGTATGTTTCGTCCTCGCGCGAAGTAAGTGATCGTTGCATCGCTATTTTTCCACGAGCCTGTATCGGTCGTGCTTTCCATTGAACAGGAACTCAGGATGACCGCATAAAGAATAGCTATCCCTGCTATTTTCATAAAATGTGAACATCTCACGATTAAAACCAATTCTAATTGCGCGAAAAAATGTGGATGCGGAATTGCTTCATAAATCACGGAATTCATCGTTGGAGGACATGGTTACGACTATCCACTAATAGTAATTATTCCTATTAATGGCTCAAGATCGACCGCCTTCAAATCGAAGTACCACCCAGCGCGCAGCTGTGCTCCGCGCGGTCGAAAGTGTACATACGCACCCGAATGCGGAGGAAGTCTATCGGCTCGTTCGGAAGAACATGCCGAATATTTCGCTGGCCACCGTTTATCGGAATTTGCATCTACTGGCCGACGAGGGCAAGCTTCGCGAAGTGCAATTCCTTGGGGACGTTCTGCGCTATGACGCGATGACCGATCCTCACGAGCATTTCTATTGCCGCGCCTGCCACCGCGTGTGGGATTTGGATTCCAGCCTGCCGGAAACGGTCCTGCGAGCCACCGAGCGAAAAACCCACGGTTCCATCGAGCGGTACGCACTCGATTATTACGGATTATGTTCACACTGCCGGAAAAGCACCACCTCCCGTGACTAACCCCACGCTCCTTCGGCGATTGCTGCGCTCGGAACTCGTTTTGCCGATCATGGTTGGCGTGCTCCTGCGGCTGGCGGCGTTTCCCCTTGCCCATCTTACCCATCCGGAACTCGAACGGCACTGGGAATACGCGACCATTGCCAAGAACCTGATTGCGGGCAACGGCTATTCCTTCAATTGGGATTACGCAAATTACCATCTCGTGCTTCCGACGGCCTATATGCTGCCAGGCCAGGTATTCATCATTTATGCGGCACTCGCGACCTTTGGGAATACGCTCGCCGGGCACATTGCGTTATTTTTAGAAGAGGTCGTGCTGGGAGGAGTCTTCATTTTTGGTATCGGGAAGTTACTGCATCTTCTCTTTGGCCGCACTCGCGCGGCACGGATCGGGACCTGGCTTGCCGCTATTTATCCGAGCTTTATCGTTGCATGCGCGAACTTTGGCATTGCGAGCGCAGTACTGGCTATCGATGCGCTGTTCCTCTGGGCGCTCGTGCTGTTGCTGGCTACCATTCGGGCGGGAGAACGGCCACTACTATTGGCAATTGGCGTCGGCATCGTAGCGGGACTCATGACGCAGTTTCGTTCCGAATCGTATTTCCTGCTCGCCGTAACAGGTGTGGCGATCGTGTGGCTCTATCGAAAATCGGTCCGTAAACTGCTGCCGATGGGGACCGTTGTTGTCATAGCGGCGCTCGCCACCTGCGCGCCCTGGGTCGTTCGGAACTATATCGTCTTTCACAAAGTAATTCCGGCCAGCGTGAATGGCGGCTTCAATTTCTGGCGCGGCCACAATGACCTTGCGAACGGAAGCACGAAGAACCCGGAATTTATAGACTGGACCACTCCCCAAATGTGGGCGGCAATGGAACCATTGAACCGGCTCGATTCCAATGTCGAATTTACACAGGACCGGTACGACTGGAAACTGGCAATAGATTGGATTCGCGCACATCCGAAGCGCGAAGCACAACTTGCGTTAAACAAAGTCATTTTCTTTTGGGGAATCGATCCGTACGACAACCGGGGCGGGGTACTCTACATGGTCCTCTATAGCCTTACGCTCCTCGCCGCACTCATGGGAATTATTAGAATCCGCCGTGAGCGGCTATGGCGCGACAAAACTATCCGCGATACGCTTGCGGTTATCGCTCTCTGGACCGTTGGCTATACTCTTGTCGTAATCGCATTCTTCTCGATGGTGCGCTTGCAAGTCCTGATGATCGGCTTTTATTTCCCCCTTGTTGCGTATGGAGCCGATTCCATCATCGCCTGGACGTTCGGCCGCTTTCGGGCCTCCACGAATTTAGGAACTATACAGAAGAACGGTTCATGGACTTTGTCTCCGACAAACGCTCCAGAGACCTCCGAGATTATTTCATAACCATTCACTTTTTTGATTCTACACGTATGGCAGATCTTAAAAACAGCAAAACATTCCACAACTTGAAAGAAGGCTTCGCGGGCGAGTCGCAAGCCAATCGGCGCTATCTCTACTTCGCGCGTCAGGCGGACATCGAAGGGTATCCCGATGTCGCCGGCGTGTTCCGGGACACGGCCGAAGGCGAAACGGGTCATGCCTTTGGGCACATGGAGTATCTCTCCGAAGTGGGCGATCCTGCAACAGGCTTGCCCGTTGGCGATACGACCACGAACCTGAAAGCTGCAATCGCCGGCGAGACCTACGAGTACACCGAAATGTATCCGGGCTTCGCGAAAACGGCACGCCAGGAAGGCTTCGATGAAATCGCCGAGTGGTTCGAAACCCTTGCGCGCGCGGAGAAATCGCACGCCGGAAGGTTCCAGAAGGCCAGCGATACCATTGTGGCGTAACAGCTTACCATTATAAGAGCGAAGGGACTTTAAGGACACAAGAGACTTTGGTCCTTGATGTCCCTCTCGTCTTTTGCCAACATACATGACCTTCGATACCCACAACCCGCGTTACTGGGACTCCGCCGATCTTCAGTCGGAGTTCACGCGCGTGCTGGAAGTGTGCCACGGCTGCCGGCTGTGCGATGGGCTGTGCCCACCGTTCTCGGACATTTTCGACCGCATCGACGCTGAAGATGATAAGCTAACGGCGGCTGGCAAGGTAACCGAGAACCCGATACATCATCTTGCTAAGGCAGACTACGATCACACCGTCGATTACTGCTATCAGTGCAAACTGTGCTATCCGAAGTGCCCATACACTCCGCCGCACGAGTACATGCTGGATTTTCCGCGGTTGCTTTTGCGCGCGGATGCGATCAAGACGAAAAAACATGGCAAAACACTAACGCAAAAGCTCCGCGATGAAATCACCGGCGATACGGACCGTTCCGGAAAGATCGGCGCGGCCGTTCCCGGCCTGATGAACTGGGGCGCGAAGAATAAGCTGAGCCGAACGCTGCTGGAAGCGGTTGCCGGGATCGATCACAGAAAAAAGCTCCCGGAGTATCAGAAGGGAACATTTCAAAGATGGTGGAAGGGACGCGTGAAGCAGCCGTCCTCGGCTGCTGTTGGTCTGACGTCCCCGTCTGACCAACGAGTGGTAGATCGAGTGGCACTATTTTACACCTGCATGATCGATCAGAACAAACCCTGGATCGGTAAGCAATATGTAGAGATTCTGGAACATCTGGGAATCGAAGCACGCCTGCCGGAGCAGGAATGCTGCGGCATGCCGGAACTGGGCACTGCGGATGTGGCAAAGGTAACGAAAGTGGTTGATCGCAATATTGCGCGGCTGCTTCCCTTCGTGGACCAGGGAATGAAAATCATTGCCATGAGCCCAAGCTGCTCCATGATGCTCCGGCTGGAATACGAGAACTACGCTACGGACAAAGACGCCGCGCGCCGCCTGATGGCTTCCGTTATGGACCCGTGCGAATACCTGATGCGTCTGCACCGCGAGAAGAAGATCGCGCTTACCTTTCCGGTCGGCGTTGCCGAAAAGGTTACCTACCACGTTCCGTGCCATTTGCGCGTACAGAATATCGGCTTTCAATCGCGCGATCTGATGAAGCTCATTCCGGGAGTTCAGGTTACGATGGTCCAGCAATGCTCGGGGCACGATGGCGCGTGGTCCTCGAAGAAAGAGTATTATCAGATCTCACTCGATGTCGGGAAAAAGCTCTTTAAGGCCATCGATAAGGAGAAGCCAGCACCCGTCGCCAGCGATTGCTCGCTCGCACACTTGCACATCGAAGAGGGAACCGGCGAGAAGGCGCTGCACCCGATCGAAATTGTTTATAAGGCAATGGGACTATCTGAACTCTGATTTATGTGATTTGTTTGATTACGATGATTAGCTCCCCATATACTACAAAGGAGAACGTGTCGGAATGAGGCGCGTAGACTTTCTTGGGGAGAATCGAATCTCTGTTGAACTAAAAGCGATTACGGAGCTTGAGGATGTGCATTTGGCCCAAGCTATTAACTATTTAGAAGCGTATAAGATTAAGACCGGCCTGCTCATAAATTTCGGAGCTAAGAGCCTTCAGGTACGTCGATTGTTGAATCGAGGCTATAGACAAACGAAATTATAACCATTACAGTCAACGGAATTAATCGAAGCCAGCAAATTTCAATCAAGCTCCAACAAACGAATCACTGACCCAATCATTAGAATCAGAAAAATCAGAGTTCAGAATGCTTTCACTCACCGACATCCTTAACATCGCCGAGTACGAAAAACAACGCCCGCAATACCGGGCGCGAATGATCGAGGCGAAGCGGCATCGGCGGGTACACGTCGGCCCGGTCATGACCTTCGTCTTCGAGAACCGCGATACTGTGCTCTTTCAAATTCAGGAGATGATGCGCGTGGAACGCATCGTCCACGACGAACAAATCCAACACGAAATCGATACCTATAGCCGGTTACTGCCAACGCATAACGAGCTTTCCGCTACGCTGCTCATTGAGATCACAGACAAGGAAGAGATCAAGCCCACGCTGGATTCACTCGTCGGATTACCGAAGCAGTGCGTGTACCTCGTAATCGGCGAAACCGAAATCGAGACTGTGTTCGATGAGGAACAAGCGGAGGAGGAGCGGATTTCTGCGGTGCAGTATGTGCGCTGGAAGCTGAACGAGGAGGATGTGGAGCGGCTTCGTTTTGGCCAGGCCGAGGTGAGCATTCTCGTCCGGCATCCGAATTACCACCACTTTACACAACTCACGAACGAGCAGCGCCAGGCGATTGCCCGGGACTTGAGCGAGTGAGGCCACAGTGGTTCGTCAAGGGTCTACAGCACTCGCAGTTCCTTCGGCGAACTCGAGAGCACTTCGCATCCCTCGCGCCGGATGACCACATCGTCCTCGATCCGAACGCCACCCTGCCCTTCCAAATAGATACCCGGTTCGATAGTAACGACCATGTTCGGTTCCAATTTGTAGCGTTCGCCCCGCTGCGATACTTTCGGCAGTTCGTGGACTTCTATGCCCAGTCCGTGCCCCGTTGAATGCCCGAACTTGGACCCGTAGCCGTGGAGTGTAATATAGTCGCGGCACACGGAATCGAGCTCGCGCGCCGTCATCCCGGCACTCGCCTTCTCGATGCCACGCTGTTGGGAGGTGTGAACGATTTCGTAAATCTTCTGGAGCTCGGTTGGAACTTTACCAACGGAGACGGTTCGTGTCATATCCGAATTAAAACCCTTATACACGCATCCAAAATCGAGCGTTACTAACTCGCCTTTGCGGATCTTTTTATCGCTGGCAGCGCCGTGCGGTAATGCGGAACGTTCCCCGCTCGCGACGATAATCGTGAAGGCTTCTTTTTCGCCGCCGCACAGCCGCGTTTGATAGGCAATTTCGGCGGCCACTTCGCGCTCCGTCACGCCGGGCTTAATGATGGGAATGACTTTGTCATACACCGCATCTCCGATTTCTGCCGCTTTGCGGATCGCTTCGATTTCCTCTTCGCTCTTAATCATCGTTAACTTCTCGACAACCTCAATCTGCGGGTCGAGCTTCACATGGCGGAATTTCGTCCGCAAAAAATCGTAGAACGAGTAGCTGATATGGTTCTTCTCGAAGCCAAGATGATCGTAATCGCTGAAAAGCTGCTTCTCTACCAACGCGTCCGGAATCGTGCGATCGCGATCGACAATTGAAATCTTCGCGCCAACGACTTCCGTCCGCACTTGTGCCTTGTAGCGGAAATCGGTGAAGAAATGAGGCTTTCCCTGGGCGGGCACGATCAGCAGACCATTCGATCCCGTGTAATTGATTAGATATTGGATGTGAGGCAAATGCGTGATGAGCAACGCATCGAGACCAATGTCTTTAACCGTTTTTTGTAGTTTTGCTAATCGAGCCATGAGTCGAAATGTAGTATTAAGACATCCGAACTCCCTCTCCCTCGGAGAGAGGGTTGGGGTGAGGGCCCTCACCCTGCCCTCTCCCAAAGGAGAGGGTCCTCGCATACGCGATCATCCGGTAGTGTCTGTAAGGGCTTGCAAACGCAGGCGCGAGCATTAAAGCTTCCACAATCCGTGGCCCGGGGTCCGAAGTCCGGGGTCCGAAGTCCGGGGTCCGGGGTCCGAAGTCCGGGGTCCGAAGTCCGGGGTCCGAAGTCCGGGGTCCGGGGTCCGAAGTCCGGGGTCCGAAGTCCGGGGTCCGGGGTCCGAAGTCCGGGGTCCGAAGTCCGGGATCCGAAGTCCGGGATCCGAAGTCCGAAGTCCGGAATCCGGGGTTCGAAGCGTTGCCGGGGTTCCCGGCACAATAGGGTTGTGGCAACTGTTTATAGATCGCCTTAGGGAGGCAATACGTGATGGGTAACATACTACGTTATTCGGTTGCCAATCACATCGCGCGGTATGCATTCACGCATTACGCATTAGCGAAATGATCATTATTATGCAGCGCGGCGCCACAGAGCCGCAGATTGAACAACTCACCCAGCATCTCACCAGCCGCGGCGTTCGGGCCGAGCGGCTGACCGGTAAAGAGCAGACCGTCATCGGCATTGTCGGCGGGAGCGGCGGCTATGATATTACCGCTATGTCCGCCATGCCGGGCGTGCAGGAGGTCGTGCGCGTCAGCTCTCCGTACCGCCTCACATCGCGCGCCGCTCATCCGGAGGATACGGTAATCACCCTACCGGATGGAACCCGCGTGGGCGGCGATGCGCCCAGCATCGTTATTGCCGGGCCGTGTTCCGTCGAAAGTGAAGATCAGCTTCGCCGCACCGCCGAGACGGTGCGCAAAGCGGGCGTGCGGTTTATGCGCGGCGGCGCATTCAAGCCGCGAACCTCGCCCTATTCCTTCCAGGGGTTGGGGTTCGATGGACTGGAACTCCTCAAGAAAGTGAGCCGGGAATTCGACCTCTTCATTGTGAGCGAAGTCATGGAACCCGCTCACGTGCCCGCCATTCAGGAGTTTACCGACATTGTGCAGGTGGGTTCCCGCAATATGCAGAACTATCCCCTGCTCCGGCAAATTGGGAACATTCGCAAACCGGTGCTACTCAAGCGCGGGGCCGCCGCGACCATCGAAGAATGGCTGATGGCCGCCGAATATATCCTCGCCGGCGGAAATGACAAGGTGATTCTCTGCGAGCGCGGCATTCGCTCCTTCGAAACCACCCTACGGTTTACGCAGGATATCAGTGCCGTGCCGGTCATAAAAAAGATGTCCCATTTGCCGATCCTTGTCGATCCCTCGCACGCGACGGGAAGGCGCGATATGGTTAGCAGCATGGCCCGCGCCGCGATTGCAGCCGGGGCCGATGGAATCATGGTCGAAGTCCACCCGGATCCAGACCGTGCGCTTTCCGATGGCGCACAAAGCCTGACCTTCGAACTCTTCGAGGAGATGATGGGCGAGCTCGTGCGCGTGGCGGATGCCGTGAACAGGCCGCTGCTTGTGGATGGGTACCATTACTCGCCAAGCGGGAACCGGGTTCCCGTAGCCGGGCTCCCGTAGCCGGGGTCGCGGGTACGGCGAGCGGTGGATGACCGCTCATCGCTCCGAGGCCCTCACCCCGTCCCTCTGTCCGGGAGTTTCGTGCATTAAAGCGCGACCCGGAAACCCTCTCGCCCGTTTCCGGCTTTATTCCCCTATTATGAAGACCACCGTTCTTCTTCTGATTTCCTTGCTTGCGTTTGGAGTGTTGCGAGCGCAGGACACCCTCCACACCCCTTCCTCGGCAGCGCCAATGAAAATCGTCGCGCCGGTCCACGTGATCAATATCATGAACGAAGTGGATTTGGGCATGGCTTCGTATGTCGAAAGTGCGGTGAAGCAGGCCGAGAAGAAGAACGCGGTGATCCTCCTGCATGTCAATACCTTAGGCGGCCGGCTCGATGCTGCGATCCGCATTCGCGATGCCATTCTCGATGCGAAAGTTCCGCTCACAATTGCCTTCGTGGATAAGCGTGCCATCTCTGCCGGTTCCCTGATTACCCTGGCCGCGCAAAAGATTGTGATGTCCAGCGGCTCGACGATGGGCGCGGCTACCCCCATCTATTCAACAGGCGAGAAAGCTTCCGAAAAGGTTAACAGTTATATGCGCGCCGAAATGCGGGCCACGGCGGAACGCAACCACCGCGATCCCAATATCGCCCAGGCCATGGTGGACGAATCCTTCGGCCTCGATTCCAGCTATCATCTCGATTTACCAAAAGGGAAGCTCCTCACGCTCACGACGGACGATGCACTCCGTGTTCATTATGCCGATACCACGGCGGAAACCATCGAGGCCGCGCTCCGGGCCGTCGGCGTGGAACCCACGAGCATCGAAACCATTGACGAAAGTTTCGGCGATGAACTCATCCGGTTCCTTACCTCGAGTATCGTTAGCTCGCTGCTCATTATGCTGGGCATGGTGGGAGCATTCTACACCATTAAGACCGGCCACTTCGGCGCCATTACGATGGTCGCGGTAGCGGCCTTTGTGCTCTTCTTTGCCGGACAGTATATCACGAGCGTTGCGCCGTTTATCGCGATTGTCCTTTTCCTTGCGGGAATCGTTCTCCTGCTGGTGGAAGTTTCGCCCGTGCCCACGTTCGGATTGGCGGGTGTGCTCGGCATCCTTGGCATTACGGCCGGGCTGTTCCTTGCGCTGGCCAGAAACCTGAATACGCTCACACCCGGCCGGCTTACGCAGACCGTTGTAACCCTCGCCGTCGCGCTGGCGGGAGTCGTCGCGCTGGGGTACCTCGTCGTAAAATATGCGCCGAAAGCGACGTGGCTGCAAAAGTTCCGCAACCTCACGAGCACCGCGGATACCACGTTCTATGCTACCGAGCAGGCGCTGCTCGTCGGCAAGCATGGCATTGCGCAGACCATGCTCCGCCCGGCCGGTATTGTCCTGCTGGAGGACCGCAAGATAGACGCGGTAACCAAAGGCGAGTTCATCGCTCCTGGAACTCCGGTCACCGTTACGCAGATGCGTGGTAACCGGGCGGTGGTGCAGGCGATCGAGGAGGAAAAGGTCATCCAGCACGATGAGCATACTCCGGAGCAGGGCGATGCCTTCGGCGGAAGGTTGCCCCGGAATATCTGAAACGCATCCGTTGGCCGCGTCCTACCTTTCCCCGCAATTCGACTGTCGAAACATTCTAACTCCGTTAGCGTTTGTTCATGGAGTTACCGGAGGTCATCGTTATGGAACCAGTTCGCCCCAGTTCATCCGTAAAATCCGAAAGTACTATAGCACGCGCACGTTCTGCGGGCCCCTCGCCGCTCGATCTGCCGCGCGTTCTGCGGGATCCCAAAGCGGCATCGCCGCGCCGAACGTGGCTGAGAATTGCGATCGGTGCGGCGGTAGTACTTTGCGTGTACTTCCTCGTTCGCGCGCTCCTGCCCTCGGATTCCTCGGTACACCTTACGGCCACGGCCAAACGCGGACAGTTCGATGTTGTCGTCGTCGAAACCGGCGAGCTGGAAGCGGAGCATTCACGCTCGGTCACGGCTCCCGTCATGGCAAGCGCGGGTCGCATGCAACTTGCCATTCAATATCTTGCGCCGGAGGGAACCCGGGTGGATTCCGGCGCGCTCCTCGTGGCCTTCGATCCCGCCGATCAGATGAAGACGATCGCTGATAAAGAAAACGATCTCAAGTCCGCCCAGGCCGATTTGGAAAAACTCCAGGCCCAGCAAAAATCCGATGCCGAGGACGCGCAGATGGCCTACGAAAATGCGCAGTTAGGATACCAACTGGCCAAGCTTTCGGACGATGATATGAAATTCGAATCCGAAGCACAGCAACGCGAGTCGAAGCTGGAACTTAAAAAAGCCCAGCTCGCGTACCAACAGGCTAAGGATAATCTGAAGGGCAAAAAACTCGTCCGTAAAAGCGATCTTGCGACGCAGAACCTGAAGATTGCGCAAATTCAAAATGCGCTCGATCAGGCGCAAGCCGATTTGGCCAAGCTCAGCGTCCATGCGCCCGCAGCCGGACTTATCGTGTATCAGCACAACTGGAGCACCGGCAAAAAATTCGTGCGTGGCGACCAATGCTGGGCCGGCCAACCCGTTATGATGCTCCCGGACCTTTCGCGCATGGAGGCCGATCTCGAAGTCAACGAGGTGGACATCAGCAAAGTACAGACAGGACAGTCCGTCGAAGTGCGGCTGGATGCATTCCCGGACCGTACGTTCACCGGAACGGTAACCAATGTGGCTTCGATTGGGAACCCGAAAGAATCGAACCCCAGCGTGAAAGTCTTCGAAGTGCTCGTGAATTTGAATCAGGCGGATTCGATCCTCAAGCCGGGCATGACCGTCTCGGCCCGTATTCAGGTCAGCACGATACCAAATGTTATTTCCGTTCCCATCGAGGCCGTGTTCGATGACCATGGCAAGCCGGTCGTGTATGTGGAGCATGGCTCCTCCTTCGAAAAGCAGCCTGTAACATTGGGTGAAAAGAACGACAACTTTATCATCATTACCAAAGGAGTAAACGCCGGGGACAAGGTCAGCCTGACCGATCCGAATGCGGCACCGGACGATAATTCGAGACCAAAATCCTCTGCCGCGCCGCAAGTTTAGGTAATGGAGATGCGTAACCTGTTGCTGCCGAACTATACCCTTTACCTTCTACCCTGAATGCTTAGTACGAGCGAAATCCTTTCGATGAGCGTCCAGAGTGTGCTGGCGCACAAGGTGCGCTCGGTGCTCACGGTGCTTGGCGTGGTGTTCGGCGTGGGCGCGGTCGTGGCAATGCTCTCGATTAGTGAAGGAGCGCGCCAGGAGACGATGGAACAAATTTCCGTGATGGGCCTGCACAATATTATTATCCGCGCCGTAACGCCCGAGAGCGATGCCGCTACTACGAGCGATAAAGCAACGGTAACGAATTCCGAAGGTCTGACGGCCAAGGATGCGCAGGCGATTACGCAAGAATGCTCCTTCGTCGCTGCGGTGGAGGCGACCTCGGAACGAAAGAAACTCGCGCTGGCCGGCTCGGAGCATACCGACGTGACCGTCATTGGCGTGACGCCCAGCTATAATAACATTTATCCAACTCCGCTCGCGGCGGGGCGCTTCATCGATGCCACCGACCTCCAGGAAATGACCAATGATTGCGTCATTGGTGCCGAAGCAAAGCGAACGCTGTTCGGATTTAAATCCGCGCTCGGAGGGCATGTAAAATTGGGGGATGAATGGTTTACCGTGATTGGCGTAATGTCCGAGAAAGGACAAGCCGCGAAATTTTCGGGACCGGCGGCCCGCGACCAGAACCTCGATGTCTATATTCCCGTCACCACCTCGCAAATGGAATTTGGAATCGAGAAAGACATGCAAACGGCCAATGTTCAATTTACCAATGGCACTTTTGCGGTAAACCAAAGCAAGTTCCAGCCGGAGATCGATGAGATCACGGTGAAGCTCCATTCCAATGCCAATGCCAATGCCGCCGCTGCCGTCATCACCCGCATCCTGGACCGCCGGCATAACCACGCGAAGGATTTCTCGGTAACCGTTCCCGAAGCGCTGCTGCGACAATCGCAGGCGACGGAACGAATTTTCAACATTGTCATGCTCGCCATCGCCAGTATCTCGCTCATTGTCGGCGGCATTGGGATTATGAACATCATGCTCGCAAGCGTGCTCGAACGTACGCACGAAATTGGCATTCGCCGCGCGCTGGGCGCCACCACGCGGACGGTGACCTCGCAATTCCTGAGCGAAGCCGTGATCCTTTCCATGTCCGGCGGTCTCATGGGCCTGCTTCTTGGCTATCTCATGACGCAGCTCATTTCCAGCTATGCGTCCTGGCGCACGGTGATTACCCCTATCTCGATGGTACTTGCCTTTAGCGTGAGCGTTGCCACGGGAATTGTTTTTGGCTACTACCCCGCCCGCCAGGCCGCACGAAAGGACCCCATCGAAGCTCTAAGGTATGAGTAAGGGTAGAGGGTAGCGGGAAAGCAAAAGAATAAAGAGGACTTTGATCGAATGCATACGCTGATTGGATATAAGCATGGCACAACGAGGCACATGCTACGCGGGGTGAGTCGCGCATCCCGTTACGCTCGGAACGTAGTGCGCAAGCATTTTTTAACCGTGCTTTTTTTACCCTTTACCCTCTACCCTCTACCCTCTACCCTCTTTGCCCAGCGCACCATTTCTCTCGCCGAATGCCTCACGCTTGCCCACCAGCAATCGCCCGCGCTTTTTGAAGCAAAGCAGAATTACGAAATGGCCTGCTCGAACGCGGAAGCTCAGAAGCGTTCCAACTATACGCACGTGGATCTTTCGCTTACGGCACCACTCTACACCGATAATACTTCTCCTATCTATAATCCCCTTACCGGTCTTACCGATTTACTTCCCAACCGGCTTACGCAGTTCGGTCCGGGCCTGACGATCACTCAACCGATTGCCTGGACGGGCGGAACGATTTCCGTTACGGGAAATCTCTACCGGCAAACCTTAATCCCCGCTACGGGACCACAGGTCAATGACTACCTTGGATTAAGTTCTATTGCGATCAATCAGCCGATCTTCAAAGCGAACGAACTGGAAATTACGTCGCGCGAAGCCGATCTGTCGCTCGAGGATGCGCGCGCGACCTATGCGACCGCCTGGGCTTCCAACGATTATACCACCGAGAACCTTTTCTACACACTATATCAGGCGGAAGAGCAACTTCGAATCCAGCAAGATAACGTCGCGGAACGTGATTCCAATTATACCCTTGCGGTCAATAAATTCAAGGCGGGGCTTATAGCCAAAGTGGAAAAGCTACAACTCGAAGCCGATCTTGCCGCCGCGCGCACGGATCTCTTCGATAAACAGCGGCTCTGCTCGGCAGCCCAGCGCGATCTCGAAATTGCACTCGGCGTGCCCTTTGAAGATTCGCTCACCGCGGCGCTCGATACGCTGCCCGATGTGAATGTTGCGATCGACCGGGACCGCGCTGTGCAATTTGCGCTCCAAAATCGCGAAGATGTGCTGGCGGCCCGGCAAAAGATAGCCTACGATAAGGACCAACGCGCCCTCACCGGAAATAAACGCGCGATCTATGCCTCGCTCTCGGGAACGTTTGGTACCTCGAGCGAAGCGCAGCTCGCAGAACTTACGCAGGACCCGTATCTCAATCTCAATCGCGGCCTTTCGCTCTCGGTAACCATTCCGGTCTTCGACTGGGGCGAGCATTCCTATGAAATGGATGCCGCGCAAAGCGCGATCGATCTTGCCCGGACGGCGCTGGCCTTAAAAGAACGGCAGGTGAAGCAGGAAGTCCTGAGCGCGATTGACCAGATCGATGCCGCCAAAGACCAGGTCACCGTAGCGAAGCAATCCGTCGCCGTTGCGCAAGAAGCCTACACGCTCTCTCGGGACCGATTCGATCTCGGAAAAATTACTTCCCAGGATCTGGCACTCGATCAGCAGCGCGTTACCCAGGCCCAGCTTGCGCTCCTCTCGGCCGAAGTGGCCGAGCATCTGGCACTGGCCGACCTCACGCAAAAAACGCTGTTTAACTTTGAGACAGGGAAGCCCGTGGTGCCAGAATAGCTCTCAGCGAGTTCCGCGCACCCTCACCTTCATCTGCGACACAACGTTCCCGAGCTGATCGGCAATGCGCTGCGTGGTGCTATGTTGCAGCAATGCGATGGAATGGTTCTGAAACTCGACCGAGCGAAGCCTAAAGTTCTCCCCGAGCGTTCGTATTGCTTCGGTATAGGTTTGGACAAACGCCGGTGTCGTTAAATAGAGCTTTACGGGCGTGAGCAGGAACGGGACCAGCCGGTCCGTTGTCCGCATAAAATCATACGCAGCACGTGAGACATCGGGCCACTCCACATTGAAGAAGTCGTCGATAGCCACAATTCCTTCCGGCGAAAGCGTGGCCTGTGCCAGTGCGAGATCGTTCGCAACGGATGCATAGTCGTGCCCACCATCGATGCTGAAAAATCGGATCGGGCCGCCCGTGCGACGTAATAGTTCTTCCGGCTGAATTTCCAGCGAAGAGGTTTTCCACGCCTGCGATTCCTCGAGCGGAATGCCCAGCCGTTTGGCATTCCGGAAGAGCGCGCGGTCGCGTCCCTGGTGCCACCGGGAGGAACGATTGATCGCATCGTCTTCGAAGAGATCGATGGCCAGCGCCGCCTCTCCGGAACGCCGTGCCAATGCCAATAGAAAAAACAACCGCCCATGATGCACGCCGATTTCACATACGCTTCCTTTAATCGAGCCTACTTCCTGCGCCGCAAGAAGCGACGCAATCGCTTTCGCATCCAGCGTTTTGAGATACCCTGCGACGGAATGCATGTCCGAGCGGATATATTTTTGAAGTGACGGAACGATGGGTGGCATGGAATCTTGCATAGAGTTCGACTCGACGGGTCTCGAATAATTATCGCGCTGTTTAAGCGGTAGCCGGAAGGACAAGTTCCGTTTCAGGCAGGGAAGTGTTCGATTAGGAAAGATACGCCTCTTCCCACAACGTCAGATTCAGCAGTGACCATAAGAGCTGCCCATTATTGCGCGCGCCGGTCGTGTGTTCCAGGAATAGCTGGCGGATATATTCCAGATTTGTATGCTCTTTGAGCACCGGGCTTTGGAAAAGGTGGTCTTCGAGGAAAAGTTTGAGGTCGCCCTTCAGCCATTCGTTCACCGGCGCGGCGAAGCCCATTTTCTTGCGATAAATATGCTCGTTCGGGAGAATTCCTTCCGCCGCTTTCTTCAGAATATATTTGGGAACATAGTTCGGGCCGAGCTTTATTTTGCGCGGCAAGCGGAATGCGAATTCCACAATCCGGTGATCCAGGAAGGGCACACGCGCCTCGATGCTCGCCGCCATCCCGATTTTGTCCACGCGCATAAGCAGGAGTTCCGGTAGGCGCTGTTTGAACTCCAGGTACATCATGCGGCGTGTATACTCGCTGGTTGGGTACGCGTTGCGCACTTCCTCGTGCCATGCGCCCGCAAACCGCGTGGAGGACATACCCTCGTTATACCCCGGCAACATGCGCCGCTTGTGTTCCTCCGTGAAGGCCATTGCGCCGCCCCAGAAGAGTTCCTCACCCTTGGAAAAGCGCCGCAGGTATTCACGCATGAGGGGATTTGTCACCAGCGGACTTGCCGCCAGGTACGCCGCGCGCTTTACGAGCTTCGGCGAAAGCTTCCCAGCCGGACGCCACAGTCGGTCATAGAGCTTGATATCGCGTACGAGCCAGGGATAGCCCGCGAATTCCTCGTCCGACCCTTCGCCCACCTGCACGACAATCGTTCCGGAATCCCGCGCGAGCTTGCTTACAAAATAGAGCGGTATGCACACCGGATCGCCGTTGGGCTCGTCCTCGTGATACGCGAGTGAGGAGATAACCGCCTCGGCATCGCGCGAGTCGATCAGCACTTCGTGATGGTCGGTCCCGAATTTCTTTGCAATCGAGCGCGCATACTGCATCTCGTTGTACTTTTCGAGATCCTTAAAGCCCACCGAAAAGGTCTGCACGGGCCGGTTCATGAGTTCCGCCATGAGTGCCACGTTCAGGCTCGAATCGATCCCGCCGGAAAGGAATACGCCGAACGGCACGTCGGACATCATCCGGTCCGCGATGGACTGCCGGAGTAGCCTTCGGATTTCCGCGATGGCTTCCACTTCCGAAATATTGTCCAGTTGCTCCCCGGCGTTCAGCAGCGACCACCATTGCTTCTTCGTTACGTTCCCATTCTGATCCACGCGGAGCGAATGCCCGGCTTCGAGCTTGTGGATGCCGCGAAACATCGTATCCGGCGCGGGCGGCATCATGAGCGAAAGATAGTGGGGAAGCGCCTGCTCGTTGAGCCGCGGGCGTATCGCCGGGTGTTGGAAGAGAACTTTTATCTCGCTCGCAAAGAGGAAACGTCCATCAGCGATCGCATAATAAAGCGGCTTAATGCCGATGCGGTCGCGCGCGCAGAAGAGTTCCTGCTTCGCCTCGTCCCATATAGCAATGGCGAACATGCCGAAAAAGCGTTCGAGGCACGCTTCGCCCCATTCCTGGAAGGCGTAGAGGATGGTCTCGGTGTCGCTGTGTCCGCGGTAGCGGTAACCGTTCTGCTCCAGTTCCGCGCGGATGGTAAGGTGATTATAAATCTCGCCGTTGAAGACGATGGTATAACGGCCATCCGGCGTGGTCATCGGCTGGTGGCCGGCGGGCGTGAGATCGATAATCGAAAGCCGCCGGAACGTAAGGCCGCACATGCCTGTGGGCGCGATGTAGTAGCCCGCATCGTCCGGGCCGCGGTGTACCATCGCATCGGACATGCGCGTGAGCACCTCCGGCGTTACCTCCGGCCGCGCCCGAAACCCATACTCGAATACTCCGCCAATCCCGCACATGGGGATTATGCTACGAAATTGCCGGGGCTATGATTCGCCACCCGCAGCTTCCAGCAGTTTCAGCCACGTCCAATCGTACGGCATAATTTCCTCGCCGTGAATGCCATGTTCGTCCATGCTCGCCACAAGCTGTTCTAAAACAGGCTGGCCTTCTTCCCGAGATCCTTTCGCTTTGTAATCATGCTCGCCAAGAATGTCGAGGAGCTGAATAAAAAGTCCCGCTTGCTCCGCAGCAGTACCGTCGAGATAGCGCGACTTATAGACCCTAAGGGACTCTATTCTATTGTCTAAATCTGCTCTGTTTGTGCGGCGATCCAGAAGTATTAGAAGTTCGAGCACGATCACCGAGAACTTAAATCCTACCTGATCCTCCTTTAAACTCGGGATGAGCCGAAGAAGACCTTGCGAGATCGCTCCCGTCTTTTCACCTTTGCTCTTGGCTTCCATTGGCAGAGGATGCCCCGTGAAGAAATCGGCCCAAAGCTCGAAAAGGCGGTATTTCTGTTGAAGGGGCTCACTCTGCGAGGTAAATTCCTTCCGTTTCATTACCCGCTGGCACAGCGCGCGTGCCGCTTCGAATTGCTCCGTGCGCATCAGATATAGGAACTTCCATTCCTTCAGATAAAACCAATTACCCGCCCCCGCCCCCGCCGCCTCGAGTGCCTCGCAACGCTCGATGGTAAGTTGTGCCTCGGAATATCTTCGGGTTTGGAGATAGCACGTTGCGCTCGCCTTCGCATTCAGAAAGCGTTTGGACTTGTTCTCG
>JAKAIL010000276.1 GCA_021825235.1 Bacteroidota bacterium
TGTTGCCGCCGGTCCGGAACTAACACACAAGTTCACGCCGCACCGGGCGTCGCACCTCGATACCCGTTCCTCGGTAGCAGATGCGTATCGCAGCCTGCGCACGACCATTCTCTTCGCCGGATTGGACCGTGATATCCAAGTCGTTACCCTCACGAGTTCTGCGCCGCAGGAAGGAAAATCCACGACCTCGGCGAACCTTGGCATTGTAATGGCCCAAATGGGAAAGAAAACGCTGCTCTTAGATGCGGACCTGCGCCGGCCCGTGCAGCATTCCGTCTTTGGACTCAATCGGGAACCGGGACTCACGAACCTGCTCTTCGATCGGACAACCATGGCCGAAGCCATTCGCGCCACCGATGTTCCGAACCTGTTTGTACTTCCGTGCGGAATCATTCCGCCGAACCCTGCGGAACTACTTGGTTCCCGACGCATGGAGGAACTATTAACACGGTTGCGCTCGGAATATGATTTTATTATCCTCGATAGCCCGCCCGTCGTAGCGGTAACCGACCCGCTCCTGCTCGGCCACCTTGCCGATGCCACATTGATTATTGCCCGCGCCGACGTCTCGCGCATCGACGCCATGCTCCGGGCGATGGACACCGTAGAACGTAGTGGAGCGAACCTGCTGGGCGTTGTGCTGAACGATTTCAATGCTGCCAACGCGTACGGATCGTACTATAAGTACTACCAGTATTACCATTATTATTCGGACGACCCGGTAGCTCCCAACCGGTGGGATATTCGGAAACTCCTCCAACGCCGCAAAGGCGTGGAGCGAAAAGTGGAAGCGTAAGAGCTTCTGACTTCCTGCGTTAATTCAATCGCAGGTATTTCTTCATCTTTTCGTAATGGCTTTGGCCCAGGCCATGAACGTTCTTGATCTCTTCGAGCGAGCGGAACGCGCCGCGCTCGGAACGATACTCTAAGATTCGTTCCGCCGTCGCCGGCCCAACGCCGGGTAAACGGACCAAATCTTCTTTCGTGCCCGTATTCAGGGAAATCGAATGGAGCGGCAGTCCTTCTTCCTTCGAATGGTGGACCGTTCGATTCCGCATCGATGCGGGCAAGAGCGAGTCTTCCGGCAGGGAAAAGAAAAGCGAATCGCGCCGGTTCGCCTGCGCGCTCAGCGCAAAGAACAGGCTGTCTGCCCGGTGCTGAGCGAGCAGTTCCTGCGGATTGCGTGGCTCCGGATAATACGCGCGATAGAGTTGCTTGCCGAACCGGAAAAGCAAGATAGCCAAACCGGTTAGCAAGAAGAGGACCAGTGCCCGCAACTCGCGCGGGGTATAGAATTGCGTTGCGAACGTATTCAGGCGTTCCCAAAGTCTTCGAATGCGTGAGAGTATCCCTTTCATCCGTGGAGGAGGAGTTACGGTGGGACAAAAATACGAAGAATCTCACAGCCACGGCGCAATTCCGGCCTGCGACTTACGAAAACATGCTCTTGATATTACCCAAAATGCCGGCATCCTCCATCGCCGCCTCGTGGTCCTTGCTTCGCTTTCCCTTTTTGGGCGGTGTGGATTTTGTTTCGCCGGCGCCTCGGAAGTGTTCCAGCGTGGAAAGCCGCTCCAGGAGTTCCCGTTCTTCCTTCGTCAGGCGATCGGGAATCGCAAGCTGAATGCGCACGAGTTCATCGCCTTTGCCGTTATGCTGCAAGTGCTGAATGCCTTTGCCGCGCATCCGCAGGAGCGCACCCGCCTGGGTTCCAGGCTGAATCGTAAGCAGGGAATGCCCGCCCAGCGTTGGAACTTCTACCTCGGCACCGAGGAGCGCCTGCGGCACGGTGATTTCAAGATCGAACACAATATCGTCTCCATCCCGCACGAATCGCTCGTGCGGAAGTTCCTGCACGACGACATAAGCATCGCCGGAGGGGCCGCCGCGCCGCCCCGCATGTCCCTGCCCGGTCAGCGTGAGATAGTTACCTTCCGTGACACCGGCCGGAATGTTCACCTTGAGCATACTCTCCTCCTGCGTGCGGCCTTCACCGTGGCAGACGTCGCACCGCTCGCGAACCTGGCGGCCCGTGCCCTGGCACGTCGGGCAGACCGTAACATTTACGAATTGCCCGAAGCCCATGGAACGTACCTGCCGCACCTGGCCGGAACCATGACAGGTTGGACAGGTATCGACGGCGGTTCCCGCTTTCGCTCCGGTTCCCGAACACACTTTGCACGTTTTGAGGTGGCGCACCTTCAGTTTCTTTTCGACGCCATCGGCAATTTCTTCAAGCGTCAGACCAATCGGTATCTGAATATCCGCCCCACGCTCCGGGGAATTAGGGTTGCGAGCATTCCCACCAAAAAATTGGTCGAAAATTCCACCGCCTCCAAAACCGCCCATGCCGCTAAAAATGTCGGCAAAGTGGGAGAAAATATCATTGGCATTCTGATAATGTCCGAAGTCCGTCGCCTTGACACCCTGATGTCCGAATCGGTCGTAGCGCGCGCGTTTGTCCGTATCGCTCAATACCTCATAGGCTTCGGTCGCTTCTTTGAATTTCTCTTCGGCTTCCTTATTGTCCGGATTACGATCCGGGTGGAATTGTAAGGCGAGCTTGCGATAGGACTTCTTGATCTCCTCGATCGAAGCCGCTCGGGCAACTCCGAGCACCTCATAATAATCACGTTTCATGGGCGGTAACTATCTCCTTCGTTATTCCTCAGCTTTCGATACAAATACTTTGGCATGTCTCAAAATGCTATCGTTCAACAAATAGCCGCGCTGGATTTCCCGCGTCACCATACCCGGCACAAGGTCCGCGCGGGGTTCTTCGAGCAGGGCATCGTGCTTCATGGGATCGAATGCTTCGCCCACCGTTTGCATGGGGCGGACTCCATAGCGTTCGAGTGTCTTTAGAAAACTCTTGTAGATGAGCTCGATGCCCTGCGTCATCGGGTCCTTCGCCTCGGTGGCGTGTTCGATGGTCCGTTCGAGATCGTCCACTACGCCGAGCAAATCGAGGATGAGCCGCTTGTTGGCCTCGAAGACGAGCTGCTCGCGCTCCTGTTGATGTCGGCGGCGCATGTTTTCGAGTTCCGCCGTACGGCGCAGGAGCTGGTCGCGGGTCGCTTCGAGCGTTTGCTCCACTTCTGCGATCTTCGCTTCGACTTTATCGTTGAGTTCCCGCTCTTCGGCGGTAGCGGCTTCCATTCTATCGTCTTTCATATTCCTTCTAAAAGTAATCACTTCGTCGCTAAGACTCCGGACATCGCTTGTGCTACATATTCGACGAGCGGGGCGATTCGCCCGTAGTCCATGCGTTTGGGGCCAATCAAACCAATAATACCGCGTTCGCCGCCGATCTGATACCGGGTGCAGATGAGGCTATAACCGGTCATGTTTCGTTCTTCCAATTCACTGCCAATGCGAATGGCGATTCCGCCCGGAGGATCGGCCACCGAAACGCCGCCCGATCGCTCGAGGACGTGGATCACGACCTCCTCGTTATCGATGAGTTCAATAATGCTTTGGAACTCTTCATCGCTGGCTAAATCGCGCCGCTGGAATTCGGGCTGCACCAAGATATTCCGCGCGCCGCTGATCTTGACGCGCTCGGCCCCGCTTTCCTCGAACAGTTTTTCCGGAGCGTCGATAAAGAGCCGTAGCGTGGAACGATCGTGTTCGGAAAGATCGCTCATGCGCTCGCGAAACGTTGTCTTAATTTCACGAAAGCTCCGGCCTGCGAGCCGCTCATTGAGCAGTACGCGCAGCTCGTCTAATTTGGATTGGCCGAGCGAGCTATCCGTTTCGAGCGTTACGGTCCGGACCCGTCCACTCGAGGCCGCCAGCACCACGAGCAGCCGATTGGAAGAAAGCTGCGCGATTTCCACCCGCTCCAGGACGCCCTCCTCCAGCGATGGTAGCAGCACCATGGAAAGCTGCCGTGAGAGCGTTGCAAGGATATCGGTTGAAGCTTCGAGCACATCTTCCGCCGTAACGGCGGTCGCCAGCGAACGCGCAACGGCTTTGCGCTCGGCGGACGTAATGTGCTCCCGCGACATGAGATCGTCCACATAAAGCCGGTAACCTTTGTCCGTCGGCATTCGGCCGGCACTGGTATGTGGATGGTCCACATAGCCCAGGTATTCCAGATCGGCCATTACGTTGCGCGTTGTGGCATCGCTCAGCCCCAGCGAACTGACGCGGCTCAGATAGCGAGAGCCAACGGGATTCGCCGTGAGCACATAATGACGAACGATCAGCCGTAATATTTCCCGCTGCCGGTCCGTAAGCTCATCCGTGCCCACTTTCATAGCCGGCAAATGAGCGGCCGCACTTCTTTTTTCGAATCGCTGCACTATATAGTCCTGCTTCCTTTCGCGAACCGGCAAAACACCTTGATTTATAGCGGTAGTTTCATTAGGCGAGTTTCACAGCCATTCTAATAAATGGAACGGCCCGGCAGGTATTCTGCCGGGCCGTTCGAAAGCTGAAGGCTCGTTACGCCCTCACTCGAGGAAAAGCTTACTTATTCAAGGTCAGCTTCTTGGAGAGCGTTACGGTCTGGCCGTCCGAGCCGGTGGCTTGCAGCTCATAGACGTAGCTGCCATTGGCCAGGTTCGAAAGGTCGAGTGCT
>JAKAIL010000277.1 GCA_021825235.1 Bacteroidota bacterium
TCGCAAGGATTGTAACCCAAAGGGAAGCCTCCCGTGCAAGGGTCTATTGGCACCTTATTTATTGCCTGTGTAATTATATCTTTTGCCTTCATGCTATTGCAAGGACTACTTTGATCCCACATCGGATAAACACCCGTAAATAGGACCTGCCGGACACCGTTCACCGAGCGAGTGCAAAAGGATACGGCAACCTCACATGTACAGTTAGTTCCAATGTTTTCAATCTGGTATGAATATGTCCATGGAACATTTATCGAAGGATCTGGTACGGTGGCGTCCGGGCACTGCGCCCGGCTGACCTCCGGCAGCGTGGCGAGGGATGCGAGTGTGAGGAACGTTATCACTGCGAATGCGCGTAGTAACGCGTTACGATAGGTTGCGAACCGTTTGTTATGTGCCATGGCTTTGAAAGAGTAAAATGAGCACGTTTTGACAAGCGGGGCCGGGCGCGAGCACTCATACTGCCATGCCCGGCGCGCGCCTGTCGTTTTTAGTTAGTTGTAATAAAGCGCCTCGAATCCTTCGGACCGATGTGGGCTTGGGGCGGGAGTCGAAGTGTCAGGCACTTCGAGGGCTGCGAGAAGTCCCGGATGAGTAATCATCTTGAGATGATCGCTCATCTCAAGATGATTACTCATCCGAAGCAAACAGACCGATATCAATGAAGCAGACGATTCTGATGAATCGCGTAAAATGAAACACGCTTCACGCGGATGAATTCCCGCCCGTGGGAACTAATTGAAAAAATAGGCGTCTTTAAGAAAGAAATTGTGTCCTCCCCTGCCTGAACGAGGCAGCAAGATGATTACCTGCCGCCTCCACGCCGATTATGGAGCCGCGCAGCCAACCGCGAACGCGCCGCAGCGGTGGCGCTGGGGATGCTGAGGAAACGGCTCGGGTAGCAGCCTAATTCGGAGCCAATATAATACGTCCCGCCGAAAGCCGCGCATGATCTACATCTATCGTAACCGTATAAAAGCCCCGTGGCAATTGCGAGACGTCGAGTTTCAGGGAGCCGCTTGCAGGGATCCGTTCCGAATACACATCGCGGCCAAGTATATCGTACAGGTGCACCTCTTCTCCGCTTAAGGATGTGATAATGGTTACCGCATTCGTCGCTGGATTAGGAGTGATACTGATCTCCCTGGCCTGCGAAGCGGTACCCGCAACACTCGATGAATTCGGAATAAAGCGATATACCAACAGCGTGCTGTCCCGCCAAGCCGCGATATAGCCATGCTCCGAATCCGGCCAGCACATTTCGAGCAGCGTATCACCGGCAAAGGTGGTGGAATCTTTATACCACGTGCGGCCATCATCGGGAGAATAGAAGAGCGAATCGGCGAAGGAAGGCGGGTATGCGGAACCGTTTTGGGTGTACCGCAAAAAGCCAACTTGATTATAGAACTGTGGCTCCCTTCCAACAAAAACCCAAAGTTTGTTTGGAGCCGGTGAGACCAGCCTATAGATTCGCGAATCCCCGATGGAAGAATCTATCCGCCATGTTATGCCATCATCCGTTGTTTCCGCAAAATCGGCGGAAAGTGGTGGGATGGTAACAAAGGTATCTTGGCGTCCCTCGCGGTCGTAAGGTAGAGTATTGTTGCCGACCAGTATATAAAAATGTCGTCTGTCCGAAGTCGATGATATCCACTGGAAGGAATGAAACGTGTCGATAGCGGGTATCACAGAACTTGGATGCCATGTATATCCCCCGTCGGTGGTGTGGAGCATTACACCCGGCCAATAGGAGACCCAAAATTCCGAGCTGTCCAAAAAGAGGGCATCGCGGAAGGAGTCGATAGTTAGCCCTTCGGTATATGGTTCATTTAAGAAAGGATAAAAGTACTTCGCGGAGTCGGAACTCGTCCAAACCGCAAGCCCATAGGCTTGTGTATATGCGATTGCTCGCCCAATTCCATTTGGAAAAATTCGCAAAGCAGCGGGCGATCCGGAGGGAAGCATCGCGAGTTTATTTTCCGTCCATGTATTGCCGCCATCCCTCGATACATAGGAGGCAACACCGGCCAAAAAATATGCATCGGTGGCTGTCGGCATAGAAAAGGAGTGAAAAGATAATAGTCCACCAAAAGTTGGCAACCCTTGCCCTGCCCTGCGCCAACTTTTGCCTCCATCGGATGTGGTCACCGATCCCGACGAATAATAAGAAGAATCCAATAGTAAAAGGCCATGCTCTGCATCCCCGAATGCCATCGAGATTGCAATTCTGCTCGGTACCCGCAAGACTTCCTCCCAATGTCCCGGAATTTGGGCGAAAGCCAATTCCGGAGCTGTGAGCACTGCCACAGTTAATAGCAGCGATTGAAAAAAATTACAGCGTGACCGTTTGAGTGCAAGTTGAGCCATCGGTGTAATGGAAGGTAAAGGTCCAAGTTCCATGGTTTGCAACACAAAGTTTAATCTGAACCTTGCAAGAAAGATCTGGTAATGGTTCTGAGCAGGGAGGCTCTCCAGCTTTAAGATCCGGTGTTAGAACAGCCTGAGATGTCGGCGCGCAGCCTAACGGAAAAGGAGGATTACTTATCCATGTCTTAGTGGGATTGCTAATATCCTTATACCAGCAGCAAACTGTAAAGCAGTCTATTTGATCGGGACCGTTGACGTCGATTTCATTCATGCAGCAACTTTCGTCGCCGGTGTTTGTGAATTCGAACCAGGAGCAGTTACAACCCACACACTGAGTTCCGGGATCACCGCAGTCAGGATGCACGGGAGGTTGAGCAATTTGAGCGAACGTAAAAGTGCAGTGGCATTGCGCCTGGCTGACCTCCGGCAGCGTGGCAAGCATGGAAATGGCGAGGAACGTTATCACTGCAAATGCGCGTAGTAACGCGCTGCGATAGGATGCGAACTGTTTGTTGAAGTGTGTCATAGCTGTAAAAGTGAAATGAACACGGTTTGGCAAGCGGGGCCGGGCACGAGCACTGGTACTGCACGCGCTCGGCACGCGCCTGTCGTTTTTCAGTTGATAATAATGAGCTTCAAGTCTTCGGAACCGAAGATGGGCTTGGGGCGGAGATCGGAGAGACGCTCCGACGGCAGCGAGAAGTCCTTAGAAACAAACCGGACCCGAACGTTTCAAAGCACGCGATTCTCATGAACCGCGATACAAAATGAAACACGGTTCATGGAGTTGAATTCCCGCCAACGGGAACTAAGTGAAAAAAAAATAGGCGTCTTATAGAAAGAATTTCAGGAGGTTACCGCGACCAATGCAGGTTCATCATTGCGAGCCTGGCGGACATCGACTCTTCGCAATAGAATCAATCCCACAATAAAAAACACGGCAAGGGCCCAGATTGCGGGTCGCTGGCTACCGAACCAGTCCGAAAGCAGCCCAAAGACGATCGGCCCGATAATGGCACTGGCCTTGCCGCAGAAGCCATCGTAAAAGCCGAAGAATTCGGCGGTGTGCTCGGGCGGCGTTAGCAAAGCCATTAGCCCTCGGGAGCACGCTTGGCTGGAACCCAGCGAAACCCCGGCTACCGCTCCTAATATGTAGAATTCGGCTGCGGTGGTAGTAAAGAAGGCGGCGGTAACGACCGCAATCCAGATCACCAGCGTGATGGTAATAGCAAGCTTCGGTCCGCGCCGATCAGCAAAGTGGCCAAAGATCACCGAGCCAATCACCGCCACAATCTGCACCATCACGAACCACATCGCAAGTTCTGTCATGCCAAAGTGCAGCGTTGTTTTTGCGAATATTCCACTGAAGAGGATTACCGTCAGGATTGCATCGTTGTAAATAAAGAAGGCAACCAGAAACCGGGCGACACTCCGATATTCGCGAATGTGACGAGTAGTCGTCACTAATTGGCCGAACCCGCGCCGTACTAGTTTCGGAAACGATAGCTCGGATGTCTTCCTCCGTTCCGGGACGACGAGAAATAATGGCAATGCAAACACGGCAAAGAATGCTGCAGTAACGAGGAACGTAGCTTTCGCCGCATGCTCGAATAATGGGAGATTAATGAGGAGAATCGCGAGGGAACCGCAATATCCGAAGGCGTAGCCAATGCCGGAAATGCGACCAAAGCTTTCCGGCGAAGTAATCTCCGGCAGGAACGCATCGTAAAAAACGGTGCCGCCTTCATAGCCAACATTCGCGAGTATGAAAAGCGCTGCTGCCAGCAGGACCATTCCGGGCTGCATAAAATAGAGCAGCGCAGTGCACCCGATCGTCGTGGCCGCAAAGCTGGCAAGAAATGCCTTCTTGTTGCCGAGGACGTCCGCCATTGCGCCGAGGAGCGGGGTGCAGAGCGCGACGAGCAGCATGGAGATTGAGAGCGTAAACCCCCAATAGCTATCGCCATGGCCGTTCGTTACGATCACATTCCGAAAATAGATTGGGAAGACAAAGGTAACCATGATCCCGGAGAAGGAACTCATGGCGAAGTCGAAGCTCGCCCAGGCAGCGATGGACTTGGTCACAACTCTCAGGCCGTTGCTCACGTCTTGCGTCCCTTCGCGGGCCGGTAACCATTTACACTTTCTTCGAGCAGCCCGCGCCCCGATTTTTGGATTTTGCCCGAATGTTGAAATTGCGTAGATC
>JAKAIL010000278.1 GCA_021825235.1 Bacteroidota bacterium
TGGAACTCCAAAAGACCACTACCCTGACATTTCTATCTGGGATAAAAACCTGACATTTCTATCTTGGTGTTACATGGCGCTTTGAAAAAGATTCGAAGAATCAGCGAATTACCGCGATTTTTGCAGGTCCGCCGTACTGGTTACCTGCCATTTGCCGGTCGAGGGATCGAAGGAAAAATCGTTCGGATGCTGCGAGACGAGCGCCCACGGGAAATCCCCATGCTCGTACATCGTGTCCTTATCGGACCACCGGGAGCTGCCGTTGAAAAACGGATGTGCGATATTAAAGGGATCGCCCGGCGCGGAACCGGTAATACCACTGACCTCGGCGCCGGCCGAAGAAATGGGAACCCCATTTGCGGTCGTGTTCGTCCGCCGTATCAAGGTGTGGGAGCTTTTACGCATCCGTTGCCGGTGCTGCGCCTGCGCCGTGGGCGTTGCAGGCGATACAAGGAATATGGAAATTAGAAGTGCAAATGCTATGGAAAATTTCATATACTAACAAAAATTGGTTAACGCATGAGAAGCACTACAAGGATAATGCCGGATGAAGCT
This sequence comes from Bacteroidota bacterium, assembly GCA_021825235.1. GTDB lineage: Bacteria > Bacteroidota > Ignavibacteria > Palsa-1295 > Palsa-1295 > PALSA-1295. The sequence goes on from JAKAIL010000278.1 coordinate 556, forward strand.
CGGCGGTGAAAATTTCGAAGCGGGTGAACCGGTGAAAGTTATTTTGCTGTTACACAACCCTGTATAACTAAAAGAAAACCCTTTGCGCGTCACTTCTTTGCCCATGCGATTTGAAGACAACCCCGATCCGGGAACGCAGAATACCTATGCCTACGAACTGTTTCAAAAAGGGCGCGAGAATCAATTACACCACTCGCGCGAGAACTTTTTGTTGGCATTGGAACTATACGCCGAGGCGGCGGCGCTCGACCCGAACTTTGACCGGCCGAGAATTGCACAGGCGATACTCTGTTGCACGTATTACCGCGATTATTCAAAGAACCCGAAGTGGCTGCGCCGCGCAGAGTCAACACTCGCCGAAGTCTATCGAATTACCGGAGAAACCGCGCAAACGCTCTATGTGCGTGGAATGATCGAGTGGTTCCGGGGCAATGTCGAAACTTCGGAACGATTACTCCAGCAAAGTATCGAGGAGGACCCCTCGTATCCGTACGCCTACAACATTCTCGGGGCGCTCTATACCAATCTTGGACGGCATCGGGATGCGGCCGAAATATTTCTACGGGAACTGGCGCTCGATGAATCTCCGCTGACCTACGCCAATACCATGGACGCATTGGATGTCATCCGGGATGAAACACAGCTCCGAGTCATCGCCGAGCGGTCGCTTCCGGTCTTCGAGGAGTTTGTCACGAGGGACTCCGAAAATGCATCGGCGTGGTGCCAGCGAGCCCTGGCCCTGCTATGGGCAGGAAAGACGGAAGCAGCAGCAACGGCTGCCGATGAGCTATCGCAGCGTCCGGACCTTCCCGCCGCGATCCTTTACAGACTTGGCCTATTGTATCAAAAGCTCGGCAAGCCGGAGCTATATCTATGCTGTCTGCGCCGAGCCATAGAAAAGGGTTACCGAGAGCTGGAAGAAACGAAGCAACAGCGACATGTTTTGAAGGACCCCATCCTAATCGAAGAGTTCGACCAACTTCTTGCAACCATGCAGGACCGCATCGATAGCGAGAAGGCACTGAAAAACCTGTAGCGGAACGGTTCCTCGCATGGAAGGAGACGGGATACACGCGCCACGCATGTACCGTTTTCGAGCAGGCCCGGAAATTTCAATCTGTTGCATCGTACAATGCGCGGCCCGCAGAACTTGCGGACACGCGGCCATTAGAGCCTTCCCATTGCCGCTTTCAAGCTTTGACGCTGTTTCAGAACATCGGCGAACAAATCGCCTTTCTTTCGTAAACGGGAAGGCATCGTCACTATCGTGAACTGTTCGAGCGTGAGCTTTTTCGTGATCTCTTTCCATTCGAGCGGCGCGCTCACCAGGGCGTGTGGTTTCTCGCGCACGGAATAGGCCGCGGCAAGGCTCTTGCCCTCGATATTCTGGAGGTAATCGACATAGACCTGCGAACCCTTGCGGTCCCGAACCATGCGCCGGACGGTCGCGTCCTTCGAGTTTCGTTCCGCGACCCGCGTCGCAATCTTCTTGGCAAACGGAACAATATTCGAGTATGTCACCTCATTCTTAATGGGAACATAAATATGAATGCCAGAGGAACCGGAGGTTTTGGGATATCCCACAAGGCCGATTTCGTCCAATTCCTTCTTCACTTCCAGTGCGATTATTTTGACCTGCTCGAACGTGGCATCGTCGCCGGGATCCAAATCGAAGGCAAAGTAATCCGGCTTCTCGATAGACTGCTTCCGCGAGAACCACGGGTTCTGTGTGATCGTACCCAGGTTCACAATATAGAGCAGCGCCGCAAGATTATTCGCAATGGGATTGTGAACCGTCTTCCCGGTTTCACCCTCGATGCTCTCATAAATATCGACAAATTCCGGCGCATCTTCCAGATTATGCTGATAAAACATCTGGCCTTTAATGCCATTCGGGTATCGCTTGAGGATGAGCGGCCGGTCTTTGAGATATGGCAGCAGCGTATCCGAAATCCTGTAATAATATTTCAGGAGATCGAATTTTGTGTAACCTTCTTCCGGCCAGTAGATTTTGTCGAGGTTCGTGAAGGGAACGTTTATGGAATCAATCTTTACCGTCGCTTTACCGTGCTGCGATTTAGCCGAGAAGAATTCCTCGGCATCGAGGGTTTCGGGTTTGGTTCGTTTTGGCATGATCTAGAAAATAACAAGAATTGTACTATTCGGATTTTCTTTTCGATTCGAGAATCTTGCTCATCACTACATGACGAATTACAAGGAGCTCCTATCGCTCATTCTTTCGGGACGATCGGATGCAAACATCCGATACGATGAACTTTGTCATCTATTGCGGCGGTTAGGATTTGAGGATCGTACGCGGGGAAGCCATCGCATCTTTGCCAAAGCTGGCGTTGATGGGCAGATTAATCTCCAGCCCCATGGTGGAATGGCGAAGAATTATCAGGTCAGGCAAGTCAGAAAGGTACTAATAGACTATGGACCCTTTGAAATTTGAAATTATTATTTACTGGAGCGACGAGGACGGCCTCTATGTCGCGGAAGCGCCGGAACTACCCGGTTGTGCCGCCCATGGCGCAACCTATGATGAAGCACTCCAGAGTATAAGAGATGCCATGTCCCTTTGGCTCGATGTCGCTCGCGAATTTGGTAACCATATCCCGGAACCGAAAGGACATCGGCTAATGGTTGCCTAACGAGCGGATCGAATTAGCTTTCGCATATTTCATTCCGATGGGCCATTTATTACACTTCAAGCAGCATCGAACGGACGGCCTGTTTCACTGGTGGAAGATCGGCAACGATAATCTCCCAAACTTGATCCAATTCCAGGCCAAGATAGTCATGCACCACCACATGCCGAAATGCCCTCATTTCGCGCCACGGAACTGCGGGATACCGGTTTTGCAACTCATCTGAAATTCGCGTAGAGGATTCGGAAAGGGTATGTAAGTTCCGAAGCACCGCATCCTGCGCCATCTCATCCTGAACAAAAACGTCCTTCCCGGCGGCGGTAAAACGCTCGATCTTCTCGATGCACTCGAGGATGTGGTCGAGATAAAGCCTATCAGTCGTCATAAGGGCCGCGCTTCGGAGAGGATCTCCTCGCGAATAAGCCGGTGGAGAGCATTTTCGGTCACAATATCCACCTCACAGGAAAGCAATGCTTCGAGATCCGCTTTAAGACCGCCCGGGAAAAAAGGCGTGCGTTTAGCCCCGAGCGTGACAAGCAAATCTAAATCGCTTTGGCCGGATTCCTGCCCTCGTGCAACCGAACCGAACACCCGTACATTCTCCGCACCATGCTTTTTTGCAAGTGCCAGAATTTCGTTCCGATGCGTTTCGACGCGATGTGCAAGGGTCATGGTCTGAAAACTATTCCGCGCGGCAAGTCGTTTCATTGTTGGCTTCAACGTAATCCTTTCGGCTTATGAAACGATTGGCTTTCCTTCTCTCGATGGTGTTAGTGGTAATGCTCGGCCTGCCGCTTGCGGGGCGCGGGCAGTGGGTGCAGACGAATGGGCCTTTCGGGCAATGGTACGCTGGCTTGGCCCCCGTTGAAGATACCCTTGGGAATCTTTTTGCGGCTACGGGATGGGGACTTTGGCGCTCCAGCGTCAAGGCAAAACGTGGGAGGTGATGCTTAAATCGGTGGACTGCCCTTACGGTATAAGCGTTAGCGTCGATGATGCGAATCGACTCTATGCCTCTTCGCGTACCTTTATGGGGTACTCTGACGACGAAGGCTACACCTGGTCAACTATTCAGAAGCCAAAGAGTAATAACCCAGTGGTGGATTTCAGCCTGCGCGCGAGCAATAGCGACCTCCTAATAGCATACAACGACGTATTTGATACGGATGTTATTTCGACTGACTTGGGAAGAACTTGGGAACAGGTTCCCCCGGACGGGAATGTGATTTTTTCAAATCTTGGAATATGGTGGGGCGATACGCTGATAAAATATTCTATTTATCATCCCGGTTATTTTCTGAGCGGTGATCTTGGTAAGACGTGGAAGCAATTTCTTGTTGACTCAAATCAGAATGTAACATCGAT
>JAKAIL010000037.1 GCA_021825235.1 Bacteroidota bacterium
TCTCGACAATATCCGTCGCCATGGACTTGAGCGACTTCGCTTTTTGCCGATAGAATCCCGTGGACTTTATGACGCTTTCAATATCGGCTTCGTCAGCTTTCGAGAGGACTTTTGGATTTGGAAACGTCTTGCGGAATTCGGGCATCACCATATTGACTCGCTTATCGGTACATTGCGCGGAGAGGATCGTCGCTGCGAGCAATTCATAGGCATTCGTAAATTCGAGCGCGCACTTCGCATCGGGATAGCGCTTGTGCAGCCGCGCGTATATTTTTTGGAAGCGCGCTTTTCGTTCCGGGAGCGATTCACCCTTTGGCAACTGGCGAGGATCTTTCGCGCCATCGCGGGGGCCCTCACCCTGCCCTCTCCCCGTGGGAGAGGGTCCTGCTTTTTTAGCCATTTGAATTACGAAATTTTGCTATGCCCTCAATTCCTTCGCGCTCCACGATGGCGCAGAGGGAATCCGGTTCCATTCGGTTATAGATATAGGTCCGAACATCGATCTTTTGAATATTAGCACCCGCGTGATCGGCCCGCGCGAAGAAATCGGCATCGTCTCCGTAGAGATCGCGGAAGCCGTGCAATCGTTCCGCAAGATCGCGGCGGATGACAAACGTACCACCGATTACACATTCGGAGATAGAAATACGCGTGGTCGGATCACGCTTGTCGGCAACGACGACCGGCCCTATAATTTCGACGCCGCCGTGCAATAACTCCACATTGGTATGCCGCTTAAGATACTCCGCCCGTGCTGCCAAATGCTCCGGCTTGTATTCATCGTCCGAGTCGAGGAAGGTAAAATAGCGTCCGGTTCCCATCATCAAGCCGAGATTACGCACCTCCGCCAAACCGCGATTTTTCGCGAAATGATATCGAAGCCGTTTGTCCGCCAGGATCAACGTCTCCACCACGTCAAACGTCTTATCGCTGGAGCCATCGTCAATAACAAGTAGTTCCCAATCGTCGAATGTTTGAGCAAGCACGCTTTGAATGGCATTCTCCACCAGCCGGTGGCGGTTATAGGTGGGAAGGATAATCGAGAAGAACGGCGGTATCGCCGAACTGAAGTTCGCGGATGATCGCTCATCCACCGCTACCCTAGTCATTCTTCAATAACCCCATGCGAAGCAGCTTCTGGCGGAATTCCCCGGCCTCGCGTTTTGTGAAATAGGGTCCCGGCTCCGGAATGGCTCCCCCGAGGCATTCTTCCGAAATGGCTTGCCCAAGCATCTTCGCGAGCAATTCCTTTTCGCGGCGCGAAAGCGTCACCGCTTCCAGCCAGTAGTCCTCGAATGCTTCAAAGGAGCGCGGAAAATATTGCTTCGCGATTTCGAAAATTGCGTTCGCGTAAACGCGGATTTCGTATTGCGCTGTCTCGTCCATACGGAGCTGAAGGAATCGGAACCAATTCAGCAGATTGCCGGTGACCACGAACGTGGAATAATGCGAGACCGGCATGTTCAGCCGTGCAAGTTCACGAGCGACGTTATGCGTTTGAATAAGTTCGTTGTAGCCCTCCTCGAACGCTACTTGCTCCTCGTGCCATTCCTGGACAAATTTTGCGGCTTCCGGGTGCATCTCGCCGGAGCCCTGATGATTGCTCTTCGCCTGATACGAAATTCGGTCTTCTTCTGGCGTATAATACAGCGGATCGAGCTGTTTATAACGGCCCGATTCTTCGTTATAGCTGAAGGTCCGATGCCGGAACCATTCGCGGATCACCATGATCGGCGCCCGCACCTCGAACTTCATCACGGAGCCCTCGAACGGCGTGGTATGCTTGTGTCGCAAAAGAAAGCGGACGAGCGTCGTCTGCTGCGCCTCGCTGCGTGCGGCCACACCGGTTGAAATACGGGCGTCGGAATCGGGCGAGGAATCGTCCCCCATCACGCCCATGAGGCGCACATAGCCATGATCAAGGACTTGCTTCTCATTTTGGAAATCGGGATTAAGCGGCATGAAAGTTTAACAATACATATAACAAAAATATTAAGTCTGAACTTTTGTGTATCGTTCGTTCAGTTTCAGATAAATTTGTGCAAGAATGAATCCAGCAGTAATCCCTATAACCGCTCCCCCCAGCACATCACTTGGGTAGTGCACGCCCTGATACATTCGTCCGATGCTAATCAGGAACGCGACGAGGAAGAGCCACCCGGCATTTCGCTTTCGAGGCCAGATGGTGAAAAAGAACATGGCCTCCGCAAAATTATTGAGCGCGTGATTGGAGGGGAAGCTCGGATCGCCGCGGCCCCCATCCGGAAGCCGCACCCACGGAACCACATGCTCTCCGGTTGGAAGCAACGCGCAGGGCCGCTCGCGGTGGACGAGCGGTTTTAGCACATAATGCCCCAGCGAATCCGTTGCGCTTACCAGAAGCACAGCAGCCACGACCATCGCTACCCCGCGCCAACGAAACCGATACATCAACCAGAGACCGGCCAGCACATAAATGGGATACCAATAATGCACGTTGGTAATCGCATTGAAAAAGGAATCGAGCGCACCGCACGCAATCGTACGATTAAAAAAATAAAGGACGGAGAGATCGATGGAATACATTCAAACAGGATGGCGATAGCGTTCGAGAAATTGGCAATTGGTAGCATCCTTGGAAGCGGCGAGTTCCGAGGGGGTGCCATCGAAATGGACCTGACCTTCATGCAGAAAGATCACGCGATTGGCTATGCGCTCGACGGTAAACATATCGTGCGTGATGATAAGGCTCGTCACATACAGGCGTCCGGTGAGTTCCTGAATGAGGGCATCGATCTGATCGCTGGTGACGGGATCGAGTCCGGTAGTCGGCTCATCGTAAAACATATAGCGTGGCTCCGTGGCCAGCGCGCGAGCGAGCGCAACGCGTTTCTTCATTCCACCAGAGAGATCGGAGGGCATTACCGCTTCAATATTCTTCAGCCCGACGAGCGCCAGCTTTTCCTTCGTAATGCGCGCAAGTTTTGCACGGTCCCGCTCGCCATGCTCGCGAAGGCCCAGCGTAACGTTTTCCAGCACGGTCATGGAGTCGAACAGCGCCGATCCTTGAAACAGGAATCCGATATTTCGGCGCGAGCGCTCCAGCTCCTTCTCCGGCGCCTGGCTCATGTTCGTTCCATCGACAATGACTTCACCGGCCTCCGGCCTCAGCAGCCCGATGATATGTTTGATGAGCACACTTTTTCCGCAGCCGCTCTGGCCAATAATGGCAACGGTCTCACCATCGCGGATGGCGAGATTGATTCCCCGAAGCACGGTTTGTGCGCCGAAAGATTTTTGCAGATTACGGATTTCAATCACGCAGCGGTGCGGAGAAAATGGATGTAGTCCGTGTTGGGCGGTGGAACGCCAAGGGCGCGCAGGATGGCGACGACCTGGCCTCGATGGTGCGTGGAATGGTTCACGACGTGGAGCATAAGGCTCTGGAGCGGCTGGGTAAATTCCTGCCCCTGGAGGTTCTTATAGGTGATCGGCGTGGTCATGTTTTCGTCGGAAAGTCCGGCGAGCCAATCGCCACGCTGCAACTCGACGGCCTGCCACGCATCGGCAAGTTCGGCGATGGAACCATAATCGCCCTCCTTCGGGAACGGCTGCGGCGGCTGGCCCTGCCATCGCTCGAACCAAATTCGTTCCGCACCGAACAGGTGCAGGAGCGTCTCGAAAATGGAACGATGACCAGCCCGAAAATCGCGCTTCAAATCCTCGATCGGAAGGGTTGCGCACGTTTCGAGCACCCGATGGTTCGCCCAGGTCGTGTAGGTGAATAGCTGAAGTAGTTCTACTTGTGTCATGTTAAAATAGGACCATCCACAGGGTGTAATCGAGAATGAGCACCATCGTGGCGGAAAGCACGAAGGCCCGGATAGTTGCATTGCCAACGCCCTCCGCCCCGCCGGTGGCATCGAAGCCAACCTTCACGCCGATGAGTGCAGTGAAGGAGCCAAAAAAGAGTGCCTTGAACAATCCGCCAAGTACGTCCTTCAGATGAAAGAACCGTTGAACGGAATCGAAGAACATCTTTGTGCTTATCCCGAGGAAGAAGTTGCTGACCAAATAGGCTCCGGCCAGTGCAATCAAGTTCGCAAACACTACCAGCACCGGCATCATAATGGTTGCCCCAAGCAGCCGAGGCACTGCGAGGTAGCGCACGGGGCTGATGGCCATGCTTTCAAGAGCATCGATCTGCTCGGTAACTTTCATGGTCCCCAATTCGGCAGCGATCGAAGCGCCGACGCGTCCCGCGATGACGATAGCGGTTAGCACCGGACCCAATTCGATAAAAATAGCCCGGCTCACGGCTGCGCCCAAGAAGCTGTATGGAATTAAACCCTTGAATTGATACGCCGCCTGCCAGGCACTCACCATGCCCGTGAACAACCCAATGATGAGGACGAGCGGCAGCGAATTCGTGCCAATGTGCTCCATTTGCTCCAGAATGAGTTGCCGATCGCGGACGACGGAACCAATATAGGAAAGGGTGCGACCGGCGAGCGTGGAGAATGCACCAAACTCGGCGAGAAATCGCCGCGTTGCGCGCCCCAATTTGGCTGCCGGATAAACAAGAGGAGGAATCCTCGTGCTTCCCGAGGTCCCCTGCGTTATCGCACCCGCTTCGTTTTCCATATTACAAAATTACAGAAGATTCGGCCGTCGTTACGCGCGTTCGCCCAGAGCGTGCGAAACGGAATCCGTTTCGAAGCCTAACGCGCGATAGATTCTGAATGCATCCCCGGTCCGGCTGGCGGCAATGACCTGCGGATAATCCGGGAATTCCTGCAAAGCCCGCGTGGCAGCCTCATGCACAAGCCGCCCCGCGACGCCCCTTCGGCGAAAATTTGGGCGCACGGCTATTTGCTGAAACCGGTAAAGCCCATCGCCGCAAAATATCCCAAGGCTGCCGGCAAAATCTCCCTCCAAAAATGCAGCATACCATGTCCCTCTGCCAGTCGCGACCATTTCACGATAATGCGCCATCCGTCGCATCATATATTCGCGGTAGGTATCGTCCTCTTTCACGCCAAACGATTCCACGTTGCATTCTGTGATATGTTCCCATTCGCGGCTTGTTCCGTCCAGTAGGCGAATTTCGATTTGGGAATTATAAAATTCGGGCCGCGCGAGCGCACGGAGCGTAAGGACATCGAATGAGCTATACTTCAATCCATCGTTCGCGTACGCAGCTTCCGTCTCCTTGTCTACCGCGGGGCCGTCCCAGACGAGAATGCGATTGGGTACGGCTTGCAGCGGCGCGATGTGCTTCGCATGGAGTTCCCGCCAGCGAGGCCTATCTTCCGATTTCGGTGGAGCTTTGAGCACAATGACGTGTCCCCATCGATAGAATGGATTGGTCGGGGTGGTTATGACAATCGCATCGCCAACATCGTGGAGCACGCTATGAGCGCGCCAGAAGAGAAATTCTGTGCACAGAAAGAGGGAGGACGGAGTCCAGAGGTCGCTCATGATGGCGAATTAACGGATTTCACGCCAATTCGTGCGTTGGATTTTTCCGTATGACCTTTTTCTCGTTCAAAATTCATAGAAAAATTATCGTATTTCTATCCGTTGCCCTTTTGGGAATTTCAGGGATTATTTCAACGGCTTCGGCATCCTGGATCGCTCTTGCGAAGCACGACGGCATTCCCGTCGTCAGTAAGCGCCATGCAGCGGTCCGTCCGGGGCTTGTTCAACGTGTTGGCGTAGAGCTAACGAAGAAGCAGGCAGTATTCGCCCAGCGACTTGGCGAATATTTGCGATCGGTTGGCCAGTCAGCGGTTATTACGTCCGGTGCACGGTCGCCGGAACACCAGCTTTCGATTATCAAATCGCGGGTGCGATCTCTGGGCGCGAGTTATAAATTCCCGGAACTCCGCCGGGCAACTCCGGCGCGACCGAATACCTGGCTTCGCGCGTGGGACTGGCTCCGGGCACGGCACGTCCCGGTAAATGCGCCGACGAGCGCCGACGGCGAGGCGGACGTCTCGAACCATACGAAGGGCCTGGCCATCGATTTTATCTCCGGATCGCTCGATCATCTCGCCTCGCTGATCCGGAATTTCGCGCATACCCGATTAGCGATGCTCTCGCCGTTGCGCGTCGCCAGCATCGCCCGCGAGCCGGGATGTGTGCATGTGAATTTGATGAATTAAGAGACAAATTCGCGAGAACGCCCGTGGCGTTGCATCCGTTAGGTGCCAAGCGATAATCTCGCCTATTCTTAACATTTATGGCCACACAGACCAAAACGCCGGTACGGAACCGTCCCGGAACTACGAATAAGCACTCTCACATCAACGCCATGCAGCGCGAGCAGGACGCCGCATCGCGCGGGCTTGCCCAGATGATTCCAGAAAAATGGCGGGATCCGGTTGCCATTCTTGCGATTTTTGTCGCACTGCTTATTTTTTTCCGGAATGTGCTTAATGCCACACACGTCTTTAACGCAGGTGACAATCTTGCCTTCGAAGCACTCCTGCCCTTCCTGAAAGCGGCGGAGGCACAGGGATATTCCATGCCACAATGGATTCCGAATATTTTCTGTGGCATGCCCGCCTTTGCCGGATTGGTCGTGACCGGAGCGCGGACCTACGATCTGGTCTTCATGCTCTTTAAGATTATTCGTTCCATTCCCGTTGCCGTGCTTCCAAATCCAGATGTCATGATCTATTTGTGGCATTACTTCATTTTCGGTCTGGGGATGTATCTTCTTATGCGCCTTACGCGGAATACTTCCCGGCTGGTCGCATTCTTCGCGGCCTTTACCGGTATCTTCTCGACGTGGATTATTACTTATGTCATGATCGGCCACGATACAAAAATTTTCGCTGTGATGACAGTGCCCTGGATTCTTCTCTCCATCGAAAAACTGCGAACGCCAAAGATGACCTGGCAATCGATGGCCTTCTGGAGTGCGCTGCTCGCGGTAGCGCTGCACCTGCTGCTTGAATCGACTCATGCGCAGATGATTTTCTACATTGCCCTTGCAGTCCTTATTTATTTCCTGACATCGCTTGTCATCGAATTTTTCCGAAAATCTGCGGAAGGTCGTGCGCATTATATGCGTCCGCTTGTACGTTCGGGAATTATTACATTGGTCATGGCTGGTATTGGCTTCGGCATGTCCGCCGATGGCTACCTTGCCTCCCTTGCCTACGAACCATACTCCATTCGCGGGAAGGCTCCCATTCAGGATATCCAAAACTCCTCTGCACCCAACAGTGCAGGCGCCAACCATGCGACTACCTCTTCCGGAGGATTGGATTGGGGATATGCAACCGCATGGTCTTTTTCGCCACAGGAAATGATTACTTTTATCATTCCGGGCTATTACGGATTTGGGAAAATGCATTACACGGGGACCGAACTCAATATTCCGCCCGAGGAAGCGATCCCGACCTACTGGGGACAAATGAATGGAACCGACGCCGCTAACTATACCGGTATCGTGGTCTTCATGCTGGCAATGGTTGGGATATTCTCGCTCTGGAAACGGGACCGGCTCGTGCCGCCGCTCACTATTATTACGATTTTCGCGATACTACTTTCGTTTGGCGGAAACTGGCCCATTCTGTTCCGCCCCATGTTCAATTACTTCCCAATGTTCAATAAGTTCCGGGCACCGATGATGGCGCTCGTGCTCATGCAACTATCCTTTCCGATAATTGCCGCACTGACATTCGAGGAAGTCCTTCGGGTCTGGAAATTGCGGGATGCCCAGGAGGATACTCGATTGCAGAAGTATTTCAAATACGCATTATATCTTTCCGGAGCGTTTCTGGTGATTTCCATTGTCTTTCGCGGCTCTATCACGTCGGATGTTACCAGTGGGATTACCGCAGGTGTGCAAGGCGGAAGGCTCCCGCAATATATGGATGCGCTCAAGGATTGGATCGCTTCCGTGGCCGCAACGGATGCACTCGTTTGCGCACTGCTCGTAACCATCGCTTCGGCTCTGATTTACTATTTCCTGAAACGAAAAATTTCGCCGCTGATCGTCGGTATAGGAATCCTGGCGCTTACCATTATCGACTTGTGGCGCGTCGATACTCGCCCCATGGAAATTGTATCGAGAGAGGATTACCAAACCAACCTTGCCTCGCACGACTACATAGACTTTATCAAAAAAGACCCATCGCTCTTCCGCGTGGAGGACATGAACGAAACGCAACCATCCAATAAACTCGTCTATTATGGCCTGCAAACGCCAGCCGGTTATCATGCCGCAAAAATGCGCGAGTTTCAGGACGTCGTTGATATTACGGGCCACATGCAAGGCAACGGGATCTACAATCCGTTCATGTGGAACTTGCTGAATGTGAAGTATATCATTGCAAATGGTGCCATTTCCAATGATCAGTCGCGCTTTATTCCAGCATTTGTATCGAAAGAGCCACCCCAGGAAGAGCAGTCGGGAAATAATAAAGTTGAGGTCCCCACCGTGGTCTGGGAAAATCCCGAAATGCTGCCGCGCGCGTTCTTCGTTTATAGTTACCAGGTCGAGCCCAAGCTGGACATCCTCCATGCAATGGATAGCGGCCATTTTAATCCACGGAACCTTCTCTTCTTCGACCAGCCACCCAAGGGAATGCCCGCGCTCGATACTGCGCCCCTGGATACTTCGAAGGAGAAGCTGACGATGGACTACAAGAACGAGGACATCACCATCCACTCGACGACGGCTGGGAACCGGCTCCTCTTCATGTCCGACGCATGGTATCCCGACTGGCACGCTACCATCGATGGTAAACCGACGCCAATCTACCGCGCCGATTATGCCTTCCGCGCAGTGGCAGTTCCCGCAGGACAGCATGAGATAACGTTTACCTATTACGATCCCAAGTATGTGGAAGGACGGACAATCTCTCTCGTCACAAACGCCCTCGCACTCATTGGGCTTGGCATCGGAATCGTTGGCTTTACATTCGAACGGCGAAAGAAGCGGCCTGAAGTGGAAGTTATTCCACCCAACAACACTAAGTAGGTATTGCTGCGAAATTATTCCGCAGCGACGGACGCGGAAGATAATTCCGCGCTACACTCGCGCCTTAATTCTAAATCATAGAGATGTTAACCCGTAACATTCCGCCGTCATAGTTAGTAGAGTCTATCATGAATTAACGCGGAGCGATTCTCTCGTTTCGCTATAAAATAACTCTACAAAAGAAGCAAACTATGAAAAAACTCACAATGGTAATTTTGGCCGCATGCGCACTCTCGTTTGGCGCGCTAGCGGCGATGGCCGGTGCGCGGCATTTCCGTCCGGAGAAGCGGCTGGAACACATGAAGAAGGCCTTGAACCTGACGGACGCGCAAGTCGCGCAGATCAAAACGGTCTATGAAAACAATAAAGCGGAATTTCAATCCGATCGCGCGGCGATAAAAGCTGCTGCGAAAGGTTCCGATGCACGGAAAGCCGCGTTTGAAAAGATGCGGTCCGACATGCAGGCCATGCGAACTCAGATCACTCCGATTCTTACTCCAGTCCAGCAGGCCAAGCTCAAGCAAATGATGGCGAAACATCGCGAGCATAGCCACTGGCACGATCACACTAAGAACCGCGATAAAGCCGCTCCACAGAAATAGAACCCGGATTACGCGGATTCAAGCGGATTCCGCGGATGGATTTTCTGGATCACTTCGAAGGGCAGACGTAAGGTCTGCCCTTTGTGCTATGTGCTCGCCACGAATTGCCGGGAGCACTCTCCCTCTCCCGCACGTTTTGCCTGATTCCACATGACGAAGACTGAACGCACCCTCATCACTGCCGCGCTGCCGTATGCCAATGGACCGCTCCATATTGGGCACTTGGCTGGCTGCTACCTTCCGGCCGATCTTTATGCCCGTTTCAAACGGCTTGCTGGCGAGCATGTCCTTTTTATCTGTGGCTCGGACGAGCATGGCGTGCCCATCACTATTTCCGCCGACAAGGAAGGCGTTACTCCGCAGGTCATCGTGGACCGCTTCCATGCGATGAACAAGGCTTCCTTCGAGCGGCTGGGAATTTCATTCGATTATTACGCCCGGACTTCGAGCCCGGTCCATCGCAAAACGGCTCAGCAATTTTTTCTTGCTCTCTACAACGGCGGATTTCTCGTTCCACGTGAAGAGCCGCAGCTGTATGATGAAGAAGCAAAAATGTTCCTTCCGGACCGCTATGTGGAAGGCACATGCCCGGTCTGTTCGAACCCCAACGCGCGGGGCGACCAGTGCGAAAATTGCGGTACCTACCTGGACCAAACCGAGCTGATCGATCCCCGCTCGAAAGTTACCGGCTCGAAACCGGTCATCCGTCCGGCGAAGCATTGGTATTTCGCACTTTCCAGATTTCAGACGGAGTTGGAAGAGTATATCGAATCCCACGCAGAGGATTGGAAAGACAATGTATTGCAGGCAGCACGGAGCTGGCTCAAAGCCGGTCTTGCCGACCGGCCCATCACGCGCGATCTCTCCTGGGGCGTGCCCGTGCCGCTTGAAGGCGCCGAAGGCAAGGTGCTGTACGTTTGGTTCGATGCTCCGATAGGGTATGTTAGCGCCACAAAAGAAGCGCTCGCGGGCCGCGCTGGAAATGTTCCAGCCGGTGAAGAGGATTGGCGCGTGTGGTGGCAGGACAATGGAACAAAATGGATCGCGTTCCTCGGCAAGGACAACATCGTCTTCCATACGATCATGTTCCCAGCCATGCTGCTGGCCCATAATAAATCGGAGAAGGATCATCGTTACATTATTCCTGCAAACGTTCCGGCGAACGAATGGATGAATCTGGAAGGCCAGAAACTATCGAAATCCCGCGGCTGGACGGTTGAATTGCACGAAATTATCGAGCGATATCCGGTCGATGTTATCCGCTATGCTTTCGCGACGATGCTTCCCGAGCAGAAAGACTCCGACTTCGTCTGGCGTGAATTTCAGGCCCGCGCCAATAACGAACTTGCGGACATTTTCGGGAACTTCGCAAACCGCGTTCTCACGTTTGCCAAACGGAGCTTCGACAACAAGATCATGGGCAACAGGAACGAACTCGATCCGGAAGGCAAGGCGCTGCTCGATTCCTTTGGTGAGAAGGCGAAAGAAATTGCCGATTCCTACGAGCGATTCCGCTTGCGCGATGCAACCGCCGCTACGATGGACCTTGCCCGCAGCGCGAATAAGTATTTCAACGATGCCGCGCCGTGGAAGCTCATTAAGGATAATAAGGATGAGGCTGGCAAAGTCATTCGCTCCTGCCTGGAAGCATTGCGGGCGCTGGCAGTTTATTTTGCGCCCATTACACCGGAAGCCTCGCAAACTATTTTGGCGACGCTTGGGCATTCTTTCACGGAAGAGACCTGGGCCAATGCGCACGAGCCAAAGCTGCACGGCCAGACCGAGCTTGGCGATGGAACTATCCTCTTCCCAAAAATTGAAGACGAAACCGTAGCCGGAGAAGTACTGCGCTTAGAGAAGATGGCGGCTTCCGTCGCTTCTGCTCCTGCAGCACCGGCGCTGAAGCCTACCGCGACAGCAAGCGCCAATGGGCTTATTTCGATAGACGATTTCAAGAAAATTCAGCTTCGTACCGCAAAGGTATTGGAAGCCGAGCGGGTTCCCAAATCCAAAAAGCTGGTGAAGCTGCAAATCTCGCTCGGCCAGGAAAAACGGCAGATTGTGGCTGGCATTGGACAAAAATACCTGCCAGAGGACCTCATTGGGAAAACAATTGTCGTCGTGGCGAATTTGCAGCCGGCCAAGCTCATGGGTCACGATTCGAATGGAATGCTGCTCGCCGTAAACGACGAGAATGGCGTGGTTGCCCTTGTGACCAGCGCCGGAGAGGCAGCAGAAGGATTGGAGGTGCGGTAAGCTTCGCGATGGCATAGCACTTGTGCTTTTACTCTTGAGTTCACGCACAACCGTGCGTGTAGAAAATTTAAGGGGAAGATTATGGCACGAAGAATATCGGCACGACGCGTTAGTAAGCGAGCGCGTTCCATGCAGAAGCAAATGTCCAGGACCGCTTCCGGATCTATTCGTCGAGCGCGAAGAGCAGGAAATCGAATGCGGAGCGACCCAATTCCAACCGTTTTCGGAATCCCACTGTGGACTGCCGCTTCGCTCGGAATCGCCGCGATTAGCGGGATCGTTTACGGCCTTATGCAGTTCGACCGTATAAGACTCTTTATGAACCCCGTCATCCACGATGTCGGCGAATTTTTCGGTTTGACGGAAGATAACGGGATCGACACCAAAAATATCACGCACGACCGGATTTACAACAGTACCATTCGATCGTAAGTGATTTCCACCACTACCTTCGAGGGAATCGACTCCCTGCGAATTTCCAATGGCGGGGCCGAGCTTGTTGTAAGTACGGGCTGCGGCCCCCGTATTTTGTCGTATCGTCGTACGAGCGGCGAGAATATTCTCGGCCTGTGGCTGGACGTTGCTCAACCAAACGATTTGGGAACCTGGAAGCCCTACGGCGGCCACCGGTTGTGGGCCGCACCGGAGTCGATGCCCAGCACCTACTATCCGGATAATGACCCTATAGAATCTGAGACAATTGACGACAACAGCGTTCGCCTCCGCGCTCCGTCGGAACGCGTAACAAATCTGCAAAAAGAAATGCGAATCACTCTGGAAAATAACGGGAATGTCGCTATCCAGCACCTTATCGCTAATTGTGGCGCGGAGGCCGTAGAACTCGCGCCGTGGTCGCTGACCATTTTGCGGACCGGAGGAACCGTAATCCTGCCCCAGGAACCGTATCGTTCCCACGACGACTATTTATTGCCGGCACGCCCGATGGTCCTCTGGCACTTCACGAATTTGGCAGACCCGCGATTCAAGATCGGGCAATCGCTCATCGAAATGGCCTGCGATCCAAAATTCGAAGGCCCGCAGAAAATCGGCGTATTGAATAAACAGGGGTGGACGGCATACTTCAGCGAACGGAGCCTCTTCGTCAAGGAGTTCGACTATCGGGCGGGCGCGCACTATCCGGATTACGACTGCAACTCGGAAGCATACACTGCCGGTGCCTTTCTCGAACTGGAATCGCTGGGGCCGATGGAACTTCTTCAGCCGGGTGAACTTGCGTCGCACCGCGAAACCTGGCATCTCTTCGAGAATATATCGCTGCCGAAGAAGGAAGACGAGCGCGTTCAATCAATGGCAACGTTACTCGAAGGCGTGCGAAAGTGACGGGCTGTTAGCCCGTCACCTGAAATCGTTCGAAACCTTGGATCTTAGAATGGGAGATCGTCCACCGGAGCCGATTCCTGGGGTTCGTACTCCGGCACCGGTGCAGGTGCAGGTGCAGGAGCACCGGTGGCCGCCGGACGGTAAGTAGATTGGTCATTGCGCACACCACCGCCACCCGCGTTGTTTCCGCCATCGAGCAATATGAGATCGTTCGCAACGATCTCGGTCTTGTAATGCTTGTTGCCGTCTTTATCGTCCCACGTGCTTGTCTGGATGCGGCCTTCAACATAAACCCGCTTTCCTTTCTTCACGTAATCGCGGCAAATTTCGGCCAGCCGATCGAAGACCACGATGTTGTGCCACTCGGTGCGCTCGACGAGTTGACCGGAGGCCTTGTCCTTGCGCATTTCGTTGGTTGCGAGCGTGAAATTTCCAATGGCCATGCCGGCACCGGAATAACGAATTTCCGTATCCTTGCCAGCGTTGCCAATCAGTTGTACTTTATTGAGACTTTTACCTGCCATAATTTTTTCTCCTCAGAATAAAAAGTGTAGGGAAGCGGCTTCTTAACCTTTGCCCGCGAAAGAAAGTTGTCTATTGTGTAGCCATAACCTGCCGACGCAAATGGATTCCTCCCACCAGTACATCAACGGTGTAAACGCCCGATGGAAGTGTGGGTGTAAAATTATAAAAACTGCTCGAAACGATGCGAGACTCTACGACCCGCCCAATCTCATCGAAGATTGTAATGAGCGCAGGACCACCTTGATCCCACGAAATATGCAGCGTGTGCTGAAATGGATTCGGATAGACTTCAAGCATACTCTGCGCAGCTGGTGGCATTGCATGAACACCAGACTTCTGCGCCCACAGCGCCGCGGTCTGATCGATTGTTTGATCGAGCGTTGCTTGGTCTTGCGCGAGCGCGATCACCAAAGTCATTTCGACCGAGTCCTGCGAACGCAAGGGCATATTCTTAAGGCCGAACGAATGCGAAATATCACCCGGGCCGGTTGTTTTGTAAAACTCGGTTAGCATTCTCCATTTGTCCTGCTTCGAAAGCCCGGCGTACGTGTTGATATCGCCCTGCGAACCATTATTCATAATAGCATGGTAGTTCAACGCCGCACCGGGTGGCAGCGGTGAAAGCAACTTTACTCCCACGTAGGGGAAATTCTGTTCGAGCCGATAGGAAATCGCTGTTTGCGTTGAAGTGTCAAAACGAGTCACATTGAGATTTCCCGAAGGACCAATGTCCCAATCGGTATAAATGCCCGCCTCCGTGGAATCGCTGGCGAGGGGATAGGTCCCTAAGGAATTGTTCAAATGGTAAAACACATAATCGATAACGATTGCATTGGCCGCCAGTCCCTGGTTAAAGGCATAAGCACGGCACCGCGTACGAAGTCCAATCTGGACCGATGGGTCTGCCAGGCTATCCGTGTATTCACATTCCAATTCCTGAGCGGCAGAAGAATGGTCGGGAGGTGTGATATAGTGTACGTTCTCTTCGGGTGTGAAATCATAATCCGGAGCATTCGGATTAAGTCCTTCAATCACATCGACCACGTGATTGGAATCGATTCCGGCCATAAGTCCACCCTGATATAAAAGCGACAGACCTTCTGGCGAAATGAACGGTGGCGGATTGCGCCATAAAAATCCCGAGCCTTCGCTATTTATCAGGGCATCGTTATAACCGAGGTTCCCTGTTGAGGAGAATGTAACGGTCAGATTATTCTTATTAAGATCGAGATACGAAGGATTGACTGTAAAACGAAAATAGTCGTAATCCTCATAATAGCCAACCGAGGAATCCGAAAAAAAGACTCGCACCAGAATTTGAGTATTCGGCGGAACCGAATCTGCAATACGAAGCCGGAACGCCGTGGAATCGTTGGTTACCACTTGCAGGGTTCCTGCTGGCCCGAAGGATACAAGCGTCTGGCCCAGCGTTACATAATCCGCACCCTGGACCACTTCGAGCCGGCCTTCCAAGTGTTGTACTGGCTGAAGGTAATTCCTGACTGTTAGTACAATATCCCCGCTTTCCCCGGGCGCGAGAGAACCGGTCTTCAGCGGATCGTCTATTGCGTAACTTTCAATTCGCGCTGAATGGGTATCCGTATCCGTCACAGCACGATAGGCATCGACAATACCATGTCCCTCATAATCGAAGCGGCTGCTATCCAAGCCACCTATCGGGTTTCCGGTCACCCGGACTTGCTCCATCGCTTGCCCCGCCGTAAAGTTTGGGAACCTCTGACGCACCAACGCCACCACCCCGGCAGCATTTGGGGAAGCCATGCTCGTTCCGTCCATGGTTTCGTATTGGTTTCCTGGAACGGTACTCAGTACACCGATGCCGGGGGCAACCACATCCACATAGGGATTATAATTGGAAAGACTCGCAACATTGCCACTGGCATCGACCGCCGCAACGGAAAGCACATGCTGGTATGACGCTGGATAATAGGCCTGGTACATATAATTATTACCGGCTGCAGCGACAACTGCACAGTCCTTGGCATAGGCGTAATTGACAACGTCTTGTTCGGCTTGAGAGTAAGTCGCATCTCCCCACGAACAATTCACGACCTTCGCATGCATGTCGGCAGCATAAACAATACCTTCGAACCCAAAATCGAGGGTTCCGCACACATCGCACGCGACTTTGATTGGAATCAAGCGGGCACCAAAGGCAACCCCGGCAATTCCGATTCCATTATTGCCGACGGCCGCCATAATTCCCGCGGTATGCGTACCATGACCGCCATTCGGCTGGCCCGGACCAGGACGCGCATCGTTGTCGCTGGTAGAATCCGCGGGGCCGGCAAAATCCCATCCGTGCCAATCGTCAATAAAACCATTGTGGTCGTCGTCAACACCGTTGGACCGTTTGTCCAGCCCATTCGAATCGATCCCTATCTCTCCCGGATTCAAATAAATATCTGCTGCCAAATCTTCATGGGACCAATCGGTCCCCAAATCTACATCTGCGATAATCATGGTGGAATCGCAGCGGACGACATCCCAGGCATGATAGCAGTCCATGAGCGAGAGCGCGTATTGCTGCAAAATATCGGGGTCATTTGGTGTATAACAGGGATAAGAAATATTCTTTGGCTCCGCACGCTCTATGAGCGGGGATTTTCTGGCAATGGCCGCAGCCGCTTCGTCCGAAATCGAATCGGAAAAAGAAAGGACAAACCAATGTGAGATCTTTGACTCTGCTAATCGCAATTCGCTTACATCGTGCTGAGAGGAAGTACTCTCTCCTTTTCCAAATAGCTGCGGATTCGACCATTCGCGAATATCCTGGAAGGCTACACTATGCGTTGGAATATACGGTCGAAGGCGAAGGCCGTGCAGCCCATAGAAGGTTTGGAATAAGCCGGTAATCTCAGTACCACTGGATAAGACCGCTCGATTTATATCACTGTGCGAAAATTGCGGATCGCCGGCAGGGCGCGTTACAATAAAAGCTTGGCCCAGCGCACTATCGAGCGAGGCGCTTACCTCGATCAAAATCGTTCCGGCAAGCTCGGTCGCTGGCGAGGAAACGGGTTGTGCACAGGCAATGCCGGCAAAAAGCAGTTGGGGTATTATCGCCCCGAGAAGTGACCGCATAGGTTATTTACTCGCATACACGCGCATTCCGCTGGAGATAAAATGGTTGAGAGCGCGTACCACATGGAACACCGCTCGCTTCAAAATGTTGCGTGGAATGGCTTCGCCGAGCTGCAGAATTCCGGCTTTTCTAAGCTTTTCCATTACTAAATCGCCCTGATTGGTGACTCTGACTTCCTCGAAACCCACTTTGTTCAGGTAATGCGTCATCGTGCGGTTCGAGAAATAATAGAGGTGTCCCTCCGGCATAAAGTAGAACCAATCCGCACCTCGTAACCTGCGTTCCGGTGAATCATAATTACCCGTCGCCATGAAGAGAACTCCTCCGGGCTTGAGCCATTGGTGAATAATGCGGAGCGATTCCATCGGGTGCGGCAGGTGCTCGATGACCTCCCGCATGACGATTACATCCCACGTATTCTCAGCAAAATTCGCTTCCTCAATAGATTTCGTTTCGACCGGAATGCCCATCTTTCTCACAAATTCTGCTGCATAACTCGAAAGTTCGAGCCCAGCACACTCATAGCCATGTTCTCGTGCCTTAGCAAGGAAAACTCCTGTCCCACAGCCAATTTCGAGAAGGGTAGTAGCTTTGGAGGACAAAGAATTGCGCCCTTCGTTTAGTCGCTCAGAGATAGTGTCCAAGTCCCAATCATCGAGCGAGTAGTTCTTCTTCGAAGCCGTAGCCTTCTCGTCACTATAATCCTTCACATCCCTCACATAATTAACGCTTTTGTCAAACCCGTGCCCTTGAAAATAATCGGCATTGTAGAGTTCAGCAATCTTCTGACCGTTCAGCCGGGGATTGGTGTAAACCATTCCACACCGGGAACATTGTACGATGTGGAACCCGCGCTTTTCGTATCGGGTGCGTGCAGCGTCGGCACCGCAATAATCGCAGGCAACCGTTTCGAAATCGGACGGAAGGAAATTCACTGGCCGAGAATAAAACCAAGCCTAACCGGATGGGAGGGCCTGCTGTTCCGGCGAAAAAAATACCGGGAAGTGGAGCTTCCCGGTATGCAGACTCTCTGTTCACATCCGGCTATCGGTGCCGCGCCATCTGCGCATGATACCGTTCCAGCCGATGCTCACGCGCTAAGCGTTCTCGCATCAGGCGAGTTCGATAATTCAATCGGTCTCGCTTCCGCTGAGACATCATACGACCACGGTACATTGTACTATGGGTATAGGTTCGCATACTCGTTCTGTACGCCGGCCGGTAGGTCTGCTGGTATGTCGTCGTCGCGCTGGTATTGCTATAGCCATTGCTTACACCATGTCTTAAGCCATTCCAGCCCTCAGTTGTGGCATTTCCAATGCGGCGGCCAAAGTTCGAGCTCGAATTATAACCGTTGCGTACGCCTCGCGTCATGCGGTTCCAGCCTTGCGTCGTGGCGTGGCCGATGCGACGGCTTTCCTTTGTCACGCCGGTTTTGAAGTTGGACCACGTTTTCGAGGCCGTATGGGCTACCCGAACACGTTTACCATGATTATAAACCACTACTTGTGCGTGAGCAACATTCGCAAGCGGAAGCAATGCGAACATTACTAACACCGCAAGCAGGTTTCGTAGATTTCTCATAACATACCTCCTTTCAGAGTTATAGGGTATTTAACTCGAAAGGGTATGCCTGAAAAGCACCTACTTTCGCTTGGAGAAAGGCATCAACATGGTGAGCATTGCCTCAGAATTCTGCCACTATTCGATACCTTCAGCCATCTTCTGCACGTTGAGCACTTCGCTGAGCTTGCCATCTTCCATAATCCCGCGTTCCAGCACAATTTGGCGAATAGAACGGCGGGTCTTGAGGGACTCCTTCGCAATTTCAGCGGCCTTCAAATAGCCAATTTCCGGAGCAAGAGCGGTCACAAGGCTTCCGCTGGATTCAGCATAGTGCCGCATGCGCTCACGATCGCACGTGATGCCATCAATGCACTTGGCGGCCATTACTTCCAGAGTATTCGAAAGAATCTCAATAGCAAATGCGATATTGAATTGCACGACCGGCATCATAACATTCAGCTCCAACTGCCCACCCTGCGAAGCATAAGAAACGGCCGTTTCGAGACCAATGACCTGCATAGCAACTTGCGAGACCATTTCCAGAATCGAGGGATTGACCTTCCCAGGCATAATGCTCGAGCCGGGCTGCACGGCAGGAAGTGTAATTTCTGCAAGCCCCGTCATCGGACCGGAGCACATAAGGCGTAAATCGCCAGAGATTTTAATAATATCGAGCGCCAGGTTCTTAATGCCGGACATAAGATGGACAAAGGGCGCCAGCGATTCCATCGCCTCGAACAAGTCCACACTGGGCTGGACATCAAGGCCGGTCATGGAACGAAGCTCTTCAACGACATAGCCGCGATAACCAACCGGCGTATTGAGTCCCGATCCGGCTGCGCTGCCACCGATACCAAGAAAAGAGACATCATGCTCCGCGCCTTTCAGACGGTTCTTGTGGCGGACCATCATGCTCGCCCAAGCACCGAATTCCTGTCCTAATGTAATCGGAACGGCATCCTGCAAATGGGTGCGACCGGATTTTACGGCATCTTTGAACTCTCCTGCCTTTGTGAAGAAGGAAAGTCGTAACGTTTCGATGGCCGGGAATAATCTCTCTCGCAGCATTAGCAAGGCCGAAAGTCGCATGGCCGTTGGATAGGTATCGTTCGTCGATTGCGACATGTTGACGTGATCGTTCGGCGAGATGGTCGCATAATCGCCGCGCGTGCCGCCGTTTTTTTCCAATGCCCGGTTCGCAATGACCTCATTCACATTCATATTCGTACTCGTTCCTGCGCCGGCCTGAAAAACATCGACTACGAACTGATCGCGCAGGCCCCCTTCGATAATCTCATCGCACACATCCTGAATCTTCTTTGAAAGCTCCGGCTTAAGCGCACCAGCTTTTTCGTTCGCACGCGCACATGCTTTCTTAAGCAAGGCATACGCCCGAATAAACGTAGGATGCGGCCGCAACCTTGAAATAGGATAATTCTGAACTGCACGCAAGGTCTGGATGCCGTAGTAAGCATCATCTGGGAGTTCTAACACTCCGAGAGAATCTTTTTCTTGTCGCATGAGTGAAAAGGAGGTTAATGGAAAGCAGTGTAAACGCGAAACCCGGCGAAGTTACTCCGCAACCCTCGAACTCCGTTTTTGCCAATCAGAGGCTGCCCCACGTCATCGACTTGGACTCGCCCATGGTGATTGCCACAAGCACCAGCACCGCAACAAGCACCTGGACCATCATCTGCTTCCGAAGCAGAGCCTGAAGTTCAGGGCTCGCTCCGTTTGTGGCCAAAGGGCTACCCAATTCCGTAGTGGACAAAGCGAGAATTTTCTTACCGTTCGGTGCTAGTATAGCACCGGAAATGGCCATAATTACGAGAAAGTCCGTCTGCATCACCGCAAGCCTAGGGAACCGTAGCGAACGGAAAAAAGGAATAATGCATCAGGGTCATAATAATGCCGGAAATCAGCAACCCGATGCTTCCGATATTCGCCATAATTGGAGCCATCGTTGCTCCGGAACGAATAGACGCAAGTTCCGCGGCAGTACCAGCCACCTTCCGGCGCATAGAAGTTCCGATTACCGAGACCGTGAAAAGCCCAATAAGTACGCCTACACTTAAAATGTGCAGAATGACGAATGATCTATACAGCATAGCGATGGAAAAAGGATGATGGACAAAAAACGACAATTCAAAAAGTGATGGATAGCCGACCATCGAACGCGAATTCGATGATAATGAAACAGACGATTCGGACGGCTAACCCTGAATGACCAGTAATTTGTGCCCTTCAACACCCGGATTCCGGCGAACTGAGCGTATGCATGTAAACGTTTCCGACATTTTAGGGATGTCACTGCAATCGAATGAGGTTCCTATGCAACGTGTTCTCCTGTTAACTATTTTTCTCTTCGCTGCGTCCGCGGCAAGCGCCCAGCCACTTGTGCTGTTTCCAAGTCCGCTCATTATTCCTCCCCAGTTCCAGAAATACTACGATTCCGCCGAAACGGTGTATCTTCCCACGGGCTTTACGGCAACGGTGTATTACACGGGAACATTAGTGAGTCCACGCTTTATGGCGCTGGATTCGGAGGGGAATGTGTGCGTAGCCGATGGAAGCACAAGCACCGTGGTACGGTTAGTGGATACGAACAACGATGGTGTAGCCGATACGGCCATAACAATCGCAACG
>JAKAIL010000279.1 GCA_021825235.1 Bacteroidota bacterium
TCTTCGCAAAAACCGCATCGGAAATTATCCTCAGAAGAGATTCGTGCAATCGCCGTTATTTTAGTCGAAGGAATTATAGCACATTAATCATGTACGGAAACGCATATATCGAACCGGACTCAAAGCCGCAGACTAATGGTCAGGCGGAGGACCTTGATAAGTTAGCAGAGTTCGAAGCTCGCATCACGCGCGGCGAGAAAATCGAGCCGGACGACTGGATGCCCGCCGAATACCGCCAACAAGTGCTGCGCATGATCGAGCAGCACGCGCACTCCGAAATTATTGGAGCCCTGCCGGAGGGAACCTGGATCACACGGGCGCCAACGCTGAAACGCAAGCTCGCGCTGATCGCGAAGGTGCAGGATGAAGTCGGCCACGGACATTTGCTTTACAGCGCCGCGGAAACGCTCGGCAAATCGCGAGAGGCAATGATAAACGATCTGCTTTCGGGCAAGTCGAAGTATAGCAATATCTTCAACTATCCCGCGAAAACGTGGGCCGATATTGCCGTCATCGGATTTTTGGTGGATGCCGGGGCGATCGTTAACCAGCTTGCCAATGCGAAGGGAAGCTACGGCCCCTATTGCCGAGCGCTGGAGCGCATTTGTTACGAAGAATCATTCCATCTAAAGCAAGGCTACGATGCCTTCGTCGCGCTGGCGGTGGGAACTTCGATGCAGCGCGCGATGCTGCAGGACGCGCTCAATCGCTGGTGGTTTCCACCCATGATGCACTTCTTCGGTCCGCCGGATACGATTTCCGTCCACACCGAAAAGCTGATGCGATGGAAAGTGAAGATGATGTCCAACGAAGAAATGCGACAGGACTTCCTGGACCAATATGTTCCCAAGATTTGGGAATTGGGACTGACGCTTCCCGATCCCGCGCTAAAGAAGCGCGAGGATGGGACCTGGGAATACACGCAGCCCGACTGGGACGAGTTCTTCCGCGTTATCAATGGCGATGGCCCGTGCAACAAGGAGCGCCTCGCCGTCCGCCGCTACGCCGAGGAAAACGGCCGCTGGGTGCGCGAAGCACTGATGCGACCGGGGGTGAAGGCGAGGGTGCCATATGCGTAATAAGATTTGATCCAATGGAAGGGACATTAACTTTAGACCAGCTCAAGATTTATAAAAAATACAGAGGTGACCCTGATTCATTCCAGCGAAGTGCAAGTTCGAAAGAAGCGGGTATTTTGTCAGGTGATGCATGGGCACTAATTAGTGAGCTTACCGGAGCGATGTTTCTTGTTCAATCCCATCGCGCTACGGATGATTTTTCGCAAAATGTTTTAGTTCGAATCAAACGAAGCTGTGATAGTGAATTAACAATCAACGAATTGCAGTCAATATCAAATTCCGATTGGTTTTTAAAACGATGACCACCAGTCTCGACCCCCGCATTCGCCGCGCCGATCTGGAGCAAAGTAAATAAATGAAAGTTTTACGCGTATATCTGGATACTTCCGTCATCGGCGGCTGCTACGATAAAGAATTTCAAATCGAATCCTCGAAATTGATCGAGATGATTCGATTGGGAATTTATGTCGGAATGATTTCGCCGGTTTCGCTTAAAGAGCTTGCGTTAGCTCCACGGCATGTTCAGGAAGTTGCCGAAAATCTGGCCGATGATGAATTGATTCGCCTCAACGATTCCGAAGAGGCAGACCGATTGACTCAAAAGTATTTGGACGCTGGCATAGTTTCGATCAATTATCGAGAAGATGCTGGCCACATTGCGTTTGCTACGGTTAATAACGCCGATGTGCTGGTGAGTTGGAACTTTCGGCACATTGTCAACCTTCAAAAAATCGAGGGTTTCAATCGCGTAAATGAGCGCGAAGGCTATCCGCATTTGGAAATTCGAAGTCCGAAGGAACTGATTTATGGAACATGAGAAGAATGATTTTAAAGTCTTAGAGTGGCTCAGGAAAGTTCGCGATGAAAATCACGAACGGCTCAAGCATTTGCCGACCGACCAATTCATCCGAAAGCTTTCCGAAGAAGGCGAGCAGACGGAGCTAGCAAAGCGGCTCCGCGAAAAATCGAAGAAAAAGAAGCAATGACAGACAGCCTCGACCCCCGCATTCGCCGTGCCGACATGGAGCATGCTCCATCGTCGAGTGGCCTCGTGCAGAACGAACATTGGGAACCTTACGCCGTCTTCCATCAGGATAAGCGCGGTGAACAGCATGTGTTCGTGGGAATCGTCCATGCGCCGGACCCGGAAATGGCGCTCGTCTTTGCGAAGGAGCAGTTTGGCCGCCGCAAAAAGACGGTGAGCCTGTGGGTCGTGAAATCGACCGACATTTATTCGTTCCAGCATGAGGATGAAGATATGTTCTCGACGGTTCCCGAAAAGACCTACCGCGAGGCATCGGGGTATCCGGTGCGGAAGCGGATCAATAAGTACCTCGATGAGCTGAAGCAGTTCGAGAAGCAAAAGTATTTGGATATTGAGGAAAACGTCTGAACCATGATTTTATGAGATTCATAGGATTTTTGAGATAGCATAATAGAAATTTGAACGATCAGAATGTCTTGATCAAGCTTGAAGGAGTGAAGCCCTTCTTCTTAATCTCAAAAATCTCTTAAAATCAAGGTTCAGACAGCAATTTTATGAGCGAAGCAATCAAAGACTTACTTTACCGCATGGCCGAGGACGAACTGATCCTCGGCCATCGGAACAGCGAGTGGACGGGCCTCGGCCCAATCCTCGAAGAGGACATCGCATTCAGTTCCATCGCGCAGGACCAGATCGGCCATGCGCTGGCGAATTACACGATCCTGAACGAGCAATTCGGCGAACCGGTCCCTGACGTTATTGCTTTCTCGCGAGATGAGAAGCAGTTTCATTGCTGCCAGTTTGTAGAATTGCCCATCGGCGATTATGCCTTTAGCCTTATTCGTCATTTCCTCTTTGACCACGCAGAAACCATTCGATATGAGGCATTAGCCCTCTCATCCTTTGCACCTTTAGGATCCCTGGCAAAAAAGATAAAAGGAGAGCTAAAGTACCACGTGCTTCATGGCGACCTTTGGGTTACCAAACTTGGGCAAGGCACCGAAGAAAGCCACGCGCGCATGCAGACCGCGCTGAATGAAGCATTCCCGTATGCGCTTGGCATGTTCGAGCCTTCGAAATACGATGAGGAACTCGAACGCGAAAAAGTTACGATTGGTGAGACGGCTTTGCAAACCAAATGGCTGGAAGTTGTTACGCCCATTCTCGAAAAGGCGAACCTTGTGTTGCCGAAGCTTTCTATCAAAGACAGAAAATATGGTGGCCGGCAAGGTTATCATACCGAATATCTCCAACCACTGATTGACGAGATGACCGAAGTCTATAGATTGGATCCGGCGGCGACATGGTAAATGAATCGGGTATCGGGTATGGGACCATCGCCCACGATGGATCGGGTATCGGGAGCGATGCTAATGCCGTGGCTCCCCTCCCGCTTGCGGGAGGGGCTGGGGGAGGGAGTATGGAGACTCCGACACCCTCCCGCAAGCGGGAGGGGAATACGAGACAGCTTGTCCTCGATGCTCTCTCCGGAGTGATGGACCCCGAAATTCCCACGCTTTCCGTTCTCGACTTGGGAATGATTACCAATGTCGAAGTGGAAGACGGCACAGCGCACGTGCGATTTCTACCAACATTTGTTGCTTGTCCTGCAACGAGCTACATCAAGTCCAATATCGCAAAAGCTTTGATGGAGGCTGGATTCACCAGCATTCAGGTCGATCTCGAAACCGAAATGAGCTGGACGAGCGATCGCATTTCGGAGCACGGGCGAAAGCTGCTGGAAGAATTTGGCCTGGGTGCGCCCGTGCAAATCGATGGAACCCTAAACTTCGAACAGATCGAGCATGTAGCGTGCCCGTATTGTGGAAGTGAGAATACCGAACTCCGTTCCATGTTCGGTTCCACGTTGTGCCGCTCGATCCATTATTGTATGGATTGCAAACAATCGTTCGAGCGGTTCAAGCCACTCTGAGCCTTAGTTCGTAATCCAAAAGAAAAGGATTACAACCCAGAGCAGCAGGAATGCTAAGATTCCCAGCCATGCCAATACGAACTTGCGTTCCTTTTCCGGCGAGGCATTCTCCGGCAAGGTGGTAACGCCCATTGCCATATTCATACCGCGGAAAAAACGAGCGAGGGAGCTATACATTCTATCTTTCTAATCCTTACACAGGAAACTAGCTGCCGCATTTTGCAGCATCAAGTTTCTCATCTCATTAATCCATTAATCTCCCCAAATCCAGGTTCAGGCTGTTACGCCGCGAGCGCCTCGGTCACTTTCTTCGCCGCATCGGCCAGGCCTTTGGCGACGAGGAAGTTGAGTCCGCTTTGCTGCAAAATCTTCCCGGCTTCTTCGGCATTCGTTCCTTCCAGCCGGACAATAATGGGGACCTTCGGGTGTACCTCGTTCGAGGCTGCCACTACGCCAGTTGCCACGCGATCGCAGCGGACGATGCCGCCAAAGATATTGATCAGAATAGCCTTCACGTGCGGATCGCTCAGGATAATCCGGAACC
>JAKAIL010000038.1 GCA_021825235.1 Bacteroidota bacterium
ACAGGCACGAAGAACGGGTGTTAATCTGCGAGACAGGCGCGAAGCCTCAGCCCAGCATCCAAAAGCACCGTTCCTCTTACCACTTCTTTTGCACTTTTTGTTTTGCGCTACAAATATACAAGCCCAACGTGGAGCGTAGCCGCGTGCGGCGAAGCGGAACGTTGGGTAACGAAGCATTTTTTATTTCATAAGCCCCGAAGGGGCGTTGTACCATGCCGCAATCATACGGGCCGGTTTATCTTCATATCGTCTTCGGAACCAAAGACCGAGAGAACGTCCTCACGCCACAACTCCATACAGATTTTGCTCGATACATTACTCCGATTTTGCATGAATCCAGGGCTCGTCTGATAACGGAAGGCGGAATGCCCGATCATGTTCATTTATTGATCGATCTCGGCCGCGAATCGTCCGTTGCCTCGGTGTTGCGAGAAATAGAAGCGAAATCGTCCGCATGGCTCCGAAAACAGCTGGGGAAGCAATTTAGCTGGCAAGGTGGTTATGGGGTTTTCAGCGTGAGTCCGGAAAATTTGAAGAATGTCGTGAGTTATATCGAGAATCAAGAGGAGCATCATAGACAAAGATCGTTCAAGGAGGAGTTCGAGGAGATGCTGCGGGCGGCGGGAATTGGATTCGATCCAAAATATTTTTTGGCGGACGATGATTAGGTACATCACCCCTTTCGGGGTTTAGAACTGTAACGGAATCGAGGACCCAACATTCCGTCCGCCGCTGCGGACTTCATGTTGGGCTGCGAATACAACGTCGCTCCGCGACTGAACCCGTAGCCGCGAAGCGGCGCACTACCCGCAGCCCAGGGCGCGCGAAGCAAGCCCTGGGTGAGGAATCCAATCATTATCTTAAAGCACAGGATGGGCGGTGTACCGTGGTCGGAACGAAATTCCTGAAATTGCAGATACTCACCATCCGAGGCCCAATCGCCGGAACCGACCGGGCCGAATACCCCGACCTCTCCCATCCCATGCATCCCATAAAGCACGGTCAATCACGGTCAGGCCAGGGAACGTTTAAGAAGGCAATGGTGGAGGATGTGAGCGGGGAGCATTTACAACGCTTGAATGAATCGCTAGTCGTCTCACCCAACGAACTTTTGGGCGCGAATGCAGATCTCGTTCATCTTGCCAGTGCTGAATTTGCAATGCAAGTGTAACAAAATCGATTTTGAGAGGTTATTGTTGCTATGGTCAAGGCAGTATTACGTCGATATATTTGGCGTGGGAGCAGCATCCTATCATTTAGCCTTTTGGTGATGTTGACCGGCCCTGAGCCCGGAGGGTGCCAGTGGATCCGTGCTGATGGGCAAGGAGGAGGATCAGTATTTTGCTTTGCAAGATCCGGCCAGTACTTATTCGCGGGCACCGACGATGGCGTAATTCGCTCGAGTGATAACGGCGCAACGTGGGTCGCCACCAGCGATGATTCGATTTTAGGGTACGTCTCAAATTTCGCCGTTGTGGGTCATACCGTGTTTGCAGGGTGCCAACTCGGTATTTTCACCACCACCAACGACGGTGCTTCTTGGGCAATGACAAAACCGGAGCAGACTGACACGGTAATAAACGGTGTAGTTGCAGCTGGGAACGACATCTATGCCTTCAATAGCGGATTCTTTGGTTTCGGTCTGTTTCTGTCTACGGATGTGGGATCGCATTGGGTACTTGTGCATAATCCGATAACCGATTCACAATGGATATGGGCTGTCGGCTCGTTTGATTCAACCATCTTCATTTACGGTGGGGCAGGTTTTTACTGTTCGACCGACCAAGGAACTACTTGGCAACCTTCTGATTCTGGTATAGAGAATCGTGGCATCAAAACGCTCAAACAAGTAGATTCTAATCTTTTCGCGGGCACCGACAGCGGCCTGTATGTTTCGAGTGACCGAGGGCATCACTGGAGCTTACTCAGCCCCCGTTTAGCTTCATTGTCAATTAGTAATATTGCAGTGAGTGGTAACACAATCGTTCTAATTACGGATAGTGGTATTTACCATAGTTCTGATTTTGGCACCGATTGGAAACGGTACAATGATACAATTGGCTTTTGGTGGAGCTACGGTCCTACGTCGGTTGGCACTTCGGGTCCGAATTTCGTGATAGGAGGACAGTATGGCGTCTGGCTTTCCACTGATTCAGGCAATAGCTGGCGGAGCGTGAATGTAGGGGTGGGTTACCTTCTTTCAACCGACCTAGGGGAGGGCGCCTCCGCCCTTCTTGCAAGCAATGATAGTGAAGTATTTGCCGGCAACCTTTTCGCCTCAAGTGATCTGGGGACAACGTGGCGCTTCGCCGGAATAGGATGGTACGGAAACGCTTATTCTTTTTGTCTCGAAGTATCGGGCGACAGCTTATTCGTCGGGTCGGAGGACTCGATACTATTCTCCTCTGATGGCGGAGTTAGCTGGTCCGGGCGTGATTTACCGCCCATTCAACGCAATGTTGTGGTAAACACGATGGACATCCAAGGACAAACGCTTCTTGCGGGAACCGGTGGTTATGGTATTTATCGTAGTAGCGATGCAGGGATAAGTTGGCAGAAGTCGAGTTCCGGCATTCTTGACACGGACGTTACAGTATTAGCACACATCGGTGACACTTGGCTCGCAGGAGCAACTAATTTATTATCCCTCCCCCCGGGAAATACCGGTCCCAGAATATACCGCTCGACGGACGATGGCTTTGACTGGACGGGCATTTCGATTGGGCCACCCGGATATACTGTGCGAGGCTTCGCGGTTATGGGATCCAAAATATTTCTTGCCACGGACACAGCCATTTGGGTGTCAAGTGACAGTGGCCAGACATGGAGCAGTGTACTGCCCGGTCTTGCCTACCCTTACTTTAGATCAATCGCAGTAGTTGATAGTGATCTTCTCGTTGGGACACGTGCGCAAGGTATTTTTCTGCTTACTAATAATGGAACCGAGTGGAGCGCGAGAAGTTTGGGTCTCTATGACGTCTCTGGAATTTCAGTTAGCAGGTCGAACGTCTTTGCCACTGACGGATATGGTATTTGGCGCCGTCCGGTCAATGAAATCTTATCCCTAAGTGGGGTACAACCTTCATACGTGCCCGAGTTATCCTCTATGTCCTTTTTTCCGAACCCGGTAACCTCCGCTGCCACGGCATGGCTCCATGTTCCAAATTCGTGCTCTGCGGAAGTCGAGATCGTGAACGCTCTCGGTACTCCTGTATCACACTTGTTCCGAGGCACGCTGGAACCTGGCACGCACGTGTTCCACTGGAATTCAAGCCAAGTCCCTGCTGGATCGTATTGGTGTATCGTCTCTTCTAATGGACGCCTTCTAGCGCGAGTTGCCGTTTCAGTTGAAAAATAAATACTGTGAAATTTATCCAGGCTTGAGCGGCAATTTCGTTCTAGGGACGGGCGTCCTCCTCATCATTTGTAGCGCCCTGCCAACATTCCGGTTTCCATCTGTGTCGCGCTGGTGCCGCCAGCCCAGGTTGGTAACCAATCGGCTTTTTTAGCCATCCCCATTCGGACATGCGCAGAACGCCCTACGGTTATCCCGCGGTGCGTTCTAATTCCGCTTTTATTTTTCGGGCGATTTCTTCCATTTCATTCTCGGGGATTTCGCGGAGGATTTTGGGATCGGGCAGTTCCCCGTGGCCATCGTCTTCAAAGCGCGGAACGAGATGGACGTGCGCGTGGGGAACTCCGATGCCGCCGGTATCGGCAATCACCCACTCGGTATTGAATACTTTCTGCAGCGCCTTGGCAAGGCGGCGGACCTTCATAAACATGAAGCCGATGTCCGCCTGCTGCATATCCCAGACCCAGCGGTAATGTTCCTTCGGAATAAGCTGCGTGTGTCCGGGATTGAGCGGATAGCGATCGAGGAACCCGAGGTACTTCCGTCCGCCGTGGAGAATTCTATTAGCTCTACGCGCTGAACGAAAGCAAGGTAAAGATTGTGGAGGGGGGAATGAACAAGAAGGCTTTGAGTGGCGAATTAATACCCTACGATGGCCCCGGGAGCAAAGGGTTAGGCTCCTTCTATCTGAAGGACGAATCGTTTTGGCTAACTCAAAGCCAGATGTCCAACCTATTCGATACCGATGTTTCTACGATTGGGCGCCACATTAAGAATATTTATGATACACGCGAATTAACAAAGAAGCCGACCCAATTCAAAACTACGATTGAGCAAGAAGAGCGCGGAAGAACAGTTCGGCGCACTGCTACGCTCTATAATTTAGATGTGATCATTTCGGTTGGCTACCGGGTCAACAGTAAGCGAGGCACGCAATTTCGCCAATGGGCAACAAAGGTGCTTCGCGATCGTCTTGAAGCAAGCGGCAAGACCGCGTTGCACGATGCGAGCGTTGCATCGGTGGTTAAGCAGATTGGCGCTATCGCGCTTGCAAGGGAACTGGAATCGGACGAAGTGCGCGGTCTTTTGCAGGTCATAACCGATTATTCACTAGCGCTCGACATCCTGGATGATTATGATCATCAGCGCCTCCTGCCCATGGTAAGCGGCTTCTCGGCTGTCGAACCTATTACGTACGATGAGGCAATGGAAATTGTCGAAGCCATGAAGACGAAATTTCCGGAATCAACCGTTTTCGGTTTAGAAAAGGACAGTTCCCTTAACAGTTCTCTCTCCTCGATCTTTCAGACCTTTGGCGGTAAGGATTTGTATTCCACCTTTTATGATAAGGCTGCAAACCTATTGTACTTCCTTTCAAAAAATCACTCTTTTGTCGATGGAAATAAGCGAATTGCAGCAGCAATTTTCGTCTCATTCCTACATAAAAATCGCATGCTGCATGATAGCAACGGAGGGAAACGAATTGCAGATGCCACGCTCGTGGCACTTACATTAATGGCATCCGAAAGTTCGCCCTCGGAACGTGCCACTGTGCTGAATGTCATTATCACCTTGCTCCAAAGTTCTGACGAGCGTTAAACCCGCAATTCGTAGCATTCTTTGCGAAATTTCATACTAATGCTACCCATAAGCTTATGTCTTTCAATAGGTTACGGTTAGTGAAGTTTCAACTATTGCAAAAAATGCAATAGTTGGCTTTAAGCAAGATCATAATTTTCTTCGTTCATACGGGACTCTGGATTGGCACTTTGGACATGAGTGGAATCGTTTTGAAAGATTTATTATTGCGAGGACTGTGCAGCCCGTCCTTACGAGCTGGTCGCCTTATTGGACTCGCTATCAACGCAACCGCCAACGTCTATGATGAAGAGGATTTCCTATTATCTTGCATCTCTGAGCGTATTTCTTGTTGGCTGCAGTAGTTCCTCGGACTCCACTGCCGTCCAATTCCCATGGACGATTCCAGGTGTCAACAGCATGTTTATCTACCACTTTAGACAATTCGACTCGGCTGGGTTCCCCGTTGTGGACGAATACGATACTTCGTTGGTAATTGCCTCCGGCTTCGAGTCGGAGGGCAAAGCCGACTGCGTTGAGACGCAGAAGAACCCAAACAGTTTCCTACCGCCTGTGTATGGCATGGCGAGCTACGGTTCCAACGGGGATTGGTCCATTTATGGATCCGGCGGCTTGCCCGGCCACAAGGGCGGCTGGGAAACTTTTCATCTTGGGAGTAAGGCGGCATCCTCGGCACTTTATTACGATTCGACATACCTGTCGAATGGGCAGATAATCCATGCTTCGCTAACGGATTCAAATTTTTACGCGGGAGAAGACACTGTTATAGAAGCCGGTGCAAGCGTTGAGGCGTTTAAGTTCACCTTCTTACGATTCGATCAAAACAGGCAAGTTCAGTTCTCAGGTACAGAATGGATTGCACCAAGCATTGGAATAAACGTAAGGGTAGTAGATACTTTTGCTCGTCCCGGAAATTACGGCATAGTTCGAACCCAAAACGATCTTGTCTCTTTTAAGCTCTATTGATCTTCGGCACGGTCCAGAATTACACCAGATGTTCCGGAACGAATATTGGTCGGGCGCATTGCCATGCGCCCCTACATTTTTTCGGGCGATTTCTTCCATTTCGTTCTCGGGATTTCACGGAGGATTTTGGGACTGCTTTGGGGTTAAGTACCAGCCGCAACGAAAGGCGGTGCGATCTCCAGCTTTTTCATGTCGATGATCTTGCTGGCATATTGGTAGATATCGATGCCAACGATATTCCCTTCTTTATCGAAATCGAGAACAACATTGGGAGCAACCTCCCGGGCATCCACAGACTCGCGTTCGGAAAGCGCAATATAGAGCGAATCGGTATCTTTGTAATAGCTGAATTTCATCGTTTCTTCTCCGGCTTAAAATTGCGGTCCGGGAACGCGTTCAAGACGGTTTCGCCGTCCTCCAAAGTGATAACACGCAGGTACTTATCTAATTCCGGAATGAATTTCCAAAAGCGTTTTCTACCGTCCGGCTGCATATCCTTGAAATCAGGCCTCGCAATGGTTAGTTCTATCCAGTCCGATTGGAGGTAAGGTCTTCGGCGCCGGACATCGTTCTCAAAATACGGGGTTGTTTTCATTGGCGAGAGGGAAACAATCCTCGAATCTATGTCGTGCGACTGCTTCTCTATCCCGGTGTGCGCTCTAATTCCGTTTTTATCTTTCGCGCAATCTCTTCCATTTCGTTCTCGGGGATTTCGCGGAGGATTTTGGGATCGGGCAGTTCGCCGTGGCCATCGTCTTCGAAGCGCGGAACGAGATGGACGTGCGCGTGGGGAACTCCGATGCCGCCGGTATCGGCAATTACCCACTCGGTATTGAATACTTTTTGCAGCGCCTTGGCAATACGGCGGACCTTCATAAACATGAAGCCGATGTCCGCCTGCGGCATATCCCAGACCCAGCGGTAATGTTCCTTGGGGATAAGCTGCGTGTGTCCGGGGTTGAGCGGGTACTTATCGAGAAAGCCGAGATATTCCGCGTCCTCATAGACGACGTGGTGCGGGTTATCCCCTCGGATAATATCGCAGAAAACGCAATTTGGCGATGAGGCTGGCATGTTGGAATGCTTTAACAGACGTGCAGATGAATTCCTTCCAATTTAAAAATCATAACCGGCCCCTAATCCAAACTCGCGTCGTTCGAGTCCGGCGTTGGTATTGGTCCATCGGTAGTCGGCTTTGAGGATGAGATCGTTCCTCGGCTTATAGGCAAAGCCTCCGGTGATGGCCTCGTGCGGCGTCCATCCGGAAGTGGGAGCATTCGTTAGCGTGTCCACCACTGTAGGCTGCTCAAACGCGTAGGACTCATAGCGCAGGAAGGCATGGAGTTGCGCCATTTTAATTCCCATAAGCGAGAACACATTATAGGCAAGCTCGCCATAGCCACCGGCCACTTTAGCCGGAACTCCCGCAAAATCCGAGGCATCGCCGGTATTGATGTATGCGCCTTCGGCACGCAGCCGGAAGGGTCCGTGCTGATACTCAACATCCACATCGCCGAGCACAAAGGCACGGGATAGTTCCATCGTATATCCACGTTCGAGGTAACCGGAGGCAGCGATCTCCACACCGAATTCCGGCACGTAGGAAATCTTCGCGGAGAGCGCGGGATGCGAGGCATCGCTGCCGGCAATGAGATCGCTCGTCTCCGCGCCGGCAGAGCCTTCCTGCTTTGCCGGATCGAGGCCTGCCATTGTGATATACCGGGTTTTCAGGCCTTCGGTGAGATAGAGCTGGTAACTAATGGTAGGCGTGCCATGGCCGTACATTCCGGTTCCAATCTCCGCCCAGGTGGAAGGAATCACGACCTGATCGAAGAGCGGCCGCTCGACGCTATAGAAGGTGGTCGGCTCGTGCGTTTGGTTCATGAGGCCAATGGGCAGGACGAGCAATCCGCCGCGCCAGCCGAGCCAGTTCTTCGCAGAGTAATCGAGATAGGCCTGCTCGATCCCGATTTCGCCGCCGGTTCCACCCTCGATCTTCACGTGCTCGATCTCCGTTTCGGACCGGAACATCCAGTGCATGTCGAAGGAGTGATCGAGATAAATGACGAAGCGCGCGATGTCCAGGCGCGGGACTTCCCCATCGTAATAATGCTCGTAGTGCATTTCGCCATAGCCACCGACGTATGTCTGGCTGGACTGCGCGTAAGCGGCGGTAGTCAAAAACAAAAGGATGAGAAAAAAGCAAAGCTTATTAAGACTTAGTCTTAATCTATATAGACAGAAAAGCGACATGGATTTTGTGTTTCGATCGTTGATTCAAAAATTGGAATACTTCGGCGGCGGCGAGGGTGGGCTACGGTTGCTGCGTCCAGTCCGCCACGAAAATATTTATATCGCCAGGATGCGTGGCATGGCGCGAGGAGCAAAAGAGAAGCTGCTTGCCGTCGTGCGTAAACGTTGGGAACCCATTGAAGCCACCGCCGTGCGTAATGCGTTCAAGGCCGGTGCCATCGGCATTAATCATAAAGAGATCGTACGCATGGCCTTTGGGATCGAGATGGTTGGACGAGAAGATTATGTGCGCGCCATCGGGTGTCCAGCACGGGGAGGCACAAACGCCGCCCAGATGCGTAATGGCGTGAAGGCCCGAGCCATCGGCGTTCATTACGTATATCTCCGTGCCTTTGGGATTGAAGTAACCTTTTAAGATATCCCGCTTGTACTCCGTAAGTTCGCGCCCCGTGAGATGGGATTCGACGAACGCAATTCGCTTGCCATCCGGAGCATAGGCCCCCTCGCCCGCAAAACCGGACTCGTGAGTTAACGGCGCGAGATGGGAACCATCAGGACTCATGGTATAGAGTTCCGCTTCACCGGTACGGGTGCTCGTAAAGAGGACGTTTACGCCATTCGGGGAAACGGCGGCATCCCCATCGAAATCCGTAGGCCCATTGTTGACCGGGGTTAACAGCTTGCCATTGGAATCGGCAGTGTAAAAGGTGCTGCTGCGGTCCAGTGGCCAGAACCCTTCTTTGGGTTCCGGCGGGCAGGCGCCTTCATTCGCCGATTCCGTAGAGCTAAAGAGAATCTCATTTCCATTGATGAACGCCGCTCCACTGGCACGCCCTTTACCAGAGGAGATTCGGCCAGCCGGCACTCCCGTAGCGATGGGAAGACGGTATAATTGGTCGCAGGAATTCGGTTTAATTCCCTGCGACTGAAAAACGATATGGGTATCGGCAGGGTCCACTTCTGGCCGCGTATTTTTTCCTTCGAAGGTGAGCTGGCGAATATTCGTCAAATGCTGCTCACCGGCGAAATGGAATGAATCCGAGAGCGGACGCATCCCGGGAAATTGATGCGTTGCATCGATCTTCGCGTTATCGTTAATCTCGAAGATATACAGCGGGGCCATGCGGAGCGTCTGAAGCGTAAAGACGGGCTTCTTCCCTTCCGGATTCAGTTGCTTTGCAGTATCCGCGGTTGCGCCAGG
The DNA here is from genome assembly GCA_021825235.1 of Bacteroidota bacterium. Lineage (GTDB taxonomy): Bacteria > Bacteroidota > Ignavibacteria > Palsa-1295 > Palsa-1295 > PALSA-1295. The sequence goes on from JAKAIL010000038.1 coordinate 9,375, forward strand.
GCCCGTGAATTGAGCGAGAACCACGCGTGGTAAAAGTGCGAAAAGGAGCGAACAGAAAATTCGATTCATGCAATATTATAGATCATGAGGTATTACGTCTCGACGCGAGAACCGTAAGCAGCAGAAAGAAAAACGCTCCCCTACCGCTGCTGTTCCTTCACTTTGTCGAGTGGCAGCACCCCGCTTGCGCCAGGCGAACCGGTGACGATCGAGGCTGCATGTGGCCGTGAGGCCACAGCGATATTCGCGCCGTTCGTTCGGCATTCAAGGCAGATGCCGAAGATTTGAAACGAATGATACATCGGAGTAAATCCGAACTGCGCACAGGCATCGTCCTGCAGGCGTTCGACGCGGGCATTCTCGAACTCCACGATCTTGCCACAGCGGGTGCAGACCATGTGGTCGTGGTGCGGGCGGTCCGTTGTCTTCTCGTATTGCGCGTGTCCCTGCGAGAAGCGGTATCGCGAAACCAAGCCGCACTCATGCAACAGGCTTAATGTTTTGTACACGGTTGCGCGAGAGACTTTCGAGCCATTGCTTTTCAGATAAATGAATAGATTGTCGGCATCGAAATGGTCATTCCAGGCGAGCACGGCATCGAGCACATCGAAGCGTTCGGGTGTAATGCGATACTGCCCTTCCTGCAGGAAGCGGCGGAAGAGATCGTGCGGCTTCGTCGCTTCCCGGCGTGGAATGGCCGAGCGCGGCATAGCTGATTTTTTACGGGCGACGGCTGGCATCTTGCTTATTAAGATTGAGTCTTAATACAAAGAAGCGGGCAAACTGGTTCCAATGCTTCCTCCTAAAGGAGGAAGGGGTGGTTACCAATCCCCTCCTTCCTTAAAAAAGACAAGTATTTCCACGCGCTCAAAAATAACCGAACGCGCCACCGCACGTCTGGTTAATATTTCCCTACCAGCACTTCAATTTTGCCAATGCCTTTACCAGAGTAGTTTTCGAGTGCCTTACCGAGCGCTTCGCCAATTTTCAGCTTATTCAGGTCTGCTTTCATTGCACAACCGGGCGTGGAAGAAGTTACCAGCAAATCGCCGGCATGAATCGCTCCGCCCTGCGTGGTAACCTTTGTGGGAATTACACCGATCACTCCCATGGGCACGCGAGCGGATTCATCGGCATCGATGCCCAGGTCGGTCAGCGTTACCCCGGGCTTCGTGGCATAGACTCCAACGACCAGGCGCGAATACGGCGTGTGGCACTTTTGGACCAGGCGGGAACCCGAACGCGAGATCACGAGCACGTCGCCGGGCGCGTAGCTCGCGCGAGGGCCGGTAACGTTGAACTCCTCCGCTACGTCCGCGCCACTCGCCTGGGTGCCACCATCGAAGAAGCCTTTTCCGGTATTATCGATGCGGGCCTTGTTGGTGGACTGATCTTGAAAAATCGCAATATTGTTATTCGTGGTGCTCGATGTGCCGGTGCCATTGTACACTGCCACGAGGCCATTTCCGGAATTCGAGATGGCATACACGCCGATTCCCGAATTCGAACTACCCAAGACCCCTGTTCCGCTCGTGGTGGCGTGACCGTAAACACCATCATTGACTGTTGCAGATGCTTCCAGACCAACACCGGATCCGGAAGTGCTGACGTAAACGGCATCGGCTGTCGAGGAAGTGTTATCCAAATGGAAATAACCAGCCCTTCCGGATCCGACGGATTTCGCTTCCAGCACCGTTCCAGTGGTAGTCGAAGAAACATTCTCGAACAGTCCGGCCTCTGCCGTGGTCGCGTTTACTCCGACGGTGCCATGCACTCCAGTTCCGGTCGTCGCCGCCGAGCCTTCTACACCATACCCAGACTCCGCCTCGCCGGCAACGCCCCATCCCGCACTCGAAACGCCGACGACTCCGGCATGGGTTTTCGTGCCGAGCGTCCCAAGATCATACGCGTACCCGATCAGCCCATCCCCGGTGGAACTCGTCGTGGTCCCTCGGACTCCGGCAATGCCGCCACCACCGCCTGCGGTCGAGGCTATGATTGCACTACCGGTTCCCGCGGTGCTCACGTCCACGGCCGGAGCTGTAGATGCGGCGTTGTCAATATGGAAATAGCCGGCTTCGCCGGTTCCCAGGCACCGTGCTTCGAGAACATTGCCGGTATTTCCAGAGGACGTAGTCTCGAATAATCCCGCTCTCGCCGTCGTTGCTGCGGCCTCCACATACCCATGGACGGCGACGCCGGTCGTGCCGACATCGCCATCGACGCCGATTCCGGCGTTCGTGGTCCCCACAACGCCATTCCCGTTAGCACTACTGCCCTCCACACCAGAGCCCTGAATGAGTGTTGCGTGTCCATCGCTGGCCACACCTAATACCCCCACTCCGGATGCGTTTGTAGTAACTCCCTTCACCCCGGCCTCATTGTTGAACGCCGTAACATCCGCGGCCGAAGAACCAAAGAGACCCGATCCAATCCCAGAATTGATCGCGTCCAGCAAGTCGAACGGCGTGTTCAGCGTCTGCGAGTAAGGGAAGGAAAACGCTGGGGGCGTGGCCCAGGACGTACCTCCGGAACCATTTGCGGTGAGGACTTTGCCATTGCTCGCCGTACCCGATCCAATTTGAGTATTGGTAACAGCGTTCGCGGCAATCTTTGCGGTGGTCACGGCACCATCGGCCAGCTTTGCCGTCGAGACCGATGCATCGGCAAGGCTGAGCGTAGCCACTGGGCCATTGGGCGAAGTGATGTTGATCGTGCCGTCAGTATTTTGGACGCCCTGAATTCCGCTTCCACTGCTGCCGCCAGAAGAGCTGATAGTAATCGTTTGGCCATTGCTGGTAATGGTAGTTCCACCACCGCCAGTAAGGGTTATCGATCCCGCAAGATTATTGAGCGAGCGTACGACGGCGCCCGCTGTGCGCGCCGAATCGGCAAAACGGCTGCTAAAGGCCGTCGGCGATGCGCCCAGTTGGGTTCGGGGCGAAAGTTCCGTTCCGCCGTCGATGGTAATGCCTACGTAATACACAGGCGCGGGCCGCACGCCGGCATAATCGCCTGCATCGAAGACTGGGAGCGGAGTCGTCGCACCTATGAGAATATTAAACAGCCCATTGGTAAAGGTGGCGTTCTCCGATTCCTGGTAGATAGCTGTTCCGCCGGTTGCAGAGGTATAAATCGCCACTGCTACGGAATGGGCCCCTTGCAGCGGGGTGCCATTATTCGTCACTATCCCTTGATAGGAAATGACTTGCTGTGCGTTGGAAACGATTGGGAGCGCGAAGAAAAAAAGGATACTCAATGCACTCACCAACGATAAGGAAATACCATTGTGTTTTTTCATGACATAATTGGTTAAAGCGTAACCAGCAAATATACTAAGGATTTTCCACTTGGCTGTGAAATTTCGAAGTCGTATTCATTTACGCAGAACGAGCATCCCGGAATTCGTTCGGTACACGTACCTGTTGGTTTTGCATAATGAGCAGACCATCTACGTTAGGCGAACTCCGAGCAACCGGATATACGGTCCAACCCGTAAAAGAAGAGCTTCGGAATAATTTGATTCAGAAATTGCGCAACCGCGAACCGCTCTTTCATGGCATCATTGGATATGAAGATACCGTCATCCCGCAGCTCACGAATGCCATTTTGGCGGAGCATGATATTATCCTGCTCGGGTTGCGCGGGCAGGCAAAGACGCGCATCGCCCGTTCCCTCACAGAGCTTCTGGACGAATGGACCCCGATCATCCAGGGCAGCGAAATAAATGACGATCCGTTCCGGCCACTGTCCTTCCATGCCGTGCAAATGGTCCGCGAAATGGGCGATGCTACGCCGATTACCTGGATGCACCGCTCGGAACGATATGGCGAAAAGCTCGCGACGCCGGATGTGACTATCGCAGACATTATCGGCGATATCGATCCGCTCAAAGCCGCGCACCAGCGATTGCATTATTCGCACGAAGGCGCGATCCATTTTGGAATTGTTCCACGAACGAACCGGGGAATCTTTACCATCAATGAGCTTCCCGATCTTCAGCCTCGCATTCAGGTAGGTCTCTTCAATTTGCTCGAAGAGCGAGACATTCAGATCCGCGGATTCAATATCCGAATTCCGCTGGATGTCATGATGGTCTTTACGGCCAATCCGGAGGATTATACCAATCGCGGCAATATTGTTACGCCGCTCAAGGACCGGATTGCATCGCAAATCCTGACGCACTATCCCCTTTCAATGGAACATGCGATTGCCATCACCGAGCAAGAAGCATGGACGAAACGGTTTGGCGAGGAAGGCATCGTTATTCCGCACTATTTCAAAGAAATTATCGAGCAAATTGCCTTCGAAGCGCGAAAGTCGGAATTTATCGATCAAAAATCGGGCGTATCGGCGCGGCTTTCGACGAGCGCGATGGAAGCACTTGTATCGAACGCCGAGCGCCGCTCGATTGTGAATGGCGATGAGATCATTCTTCCGCGCATTACCGACCTTGCCTTTGTTACCAGCGGCGTAACCGGGAAAGTGGAACTCGTCTTCGAGGGTGAGCAGGAAGGGATGGCTAAAGTCGCTCGCGCGCTCGTCGGGCGTGCCGTAAAGCAAATCTTCAAGCAATACTTCCCGGACCCGCTCGCGCGGGACAAAATGAAATCGGCGCTGGACCGCTACGAGGAACGATATTCGAAGAATCCGCAGCCCGCACCCGCCGCGCCAAAGAAGGAAGGCGAATACGATGGCATCCTGAACTGGTTCGCGCAGGGCAATACCCTTTCGATTACCGACACGATGAAGTTCTCGGATTACTACAAAGAGCTTTCGCGTGTCCCCCGTTTGCGCGAAATAACGCAACGGCACCTCGGTATCCAGGAAGCGAACCGATTCGAAATGGCAAGCGCCATGGAATTCGTCCTCGATGGACTGCACCAGCATTCCAAGCTTGCGAAGGAAGAGGAATTCGGAGCGCCGGAAGTGACCTACCGCGATATGGTGGGAAGCATCTTCACGAGGCCCAAAGACATGGAAGACGATGACGGCGATGACGAGATCGATCTCCGAAACATGCCATTCTGATGCCGCGCCTTTTCTTCGCTGTGGAAACGCCGGAACATTTGAAAGCGGAACTCATCCGGTTACAGGATTCGCTCGTGCAAGAATTTGAACGCTGGCACCCAGTGCCAGATTTTAAACGGGAGAAGCTTGAGAATTCTCATTGCACAATTCGCTTTTTGGGCAATGTGGAAGCATTCAAGCTCGAGCGCATGGTGCACGAAGTGCGCGGAGCATTCGAACATGCCCCGGTCCCGCGCTTCGATTGCGCGCTTGCTGCTTGTAGTGTTTTCCCTAACCGAACACACGCACGTGTCCTGTGGGTGGGGCTTACCCCAGAAGAACCGTTCCGCGAAATTCAACGTGTGATCGACACGGGGCTGGCTCAGGCGGAGATTCCGTTCGAAGCAGATCATTCGTTCCACCCGCACCTGACCTTATTTCGCTTTCGCGAGCGCCTTCGATTTCCTGCGGACGTTGCGTTTCCAAACATTTCCACTATGGCAGGGGAAGTCATGGAAGTACAGTTGATTGAAAGCAAGACGCTGCCCAAGGGTCCGGTGCATACGGTGCGAGCACGATTTGCGATTACAGTGTAGTCGTCTTCTGGCGAACGCCAGGCGGCGCGTAAGATGTTCACATTTGGTTGCACAATGAATTGGATGAACAGGATCCCAAAAACACTCAGGCGTGGTGTGGCAATTGCGCTTTTCATGCTGTTAATGGGAATCATCTATCTTGTCGCCGATTCCTGCGCCGTTTCGCCCTATCCCCCGCCGGCACCGCAAAACTCTGGAAGGATATTCGGCGAAGTCTGGGCGGACAGCACCGCACCATCGCCGAGCTTTTTACACCTGCATGGATCGGCGATTACGCTCGATGATACCGCAGTCCCTGGCGTCCGGACCATCGCCGAGGATAGTATTCCTCTCCGGTTTTTTGCCGAGGGCCACTACGACAGCGGACGATTCGTGCTGCTCCACTTCTTTGCCGATTTCCGGACGAAGGACAGTGACTATGCAGCAGGCAGCTGGAAAATCGATTCGGCGTTTGTTACGGATACAGCTGGAACCATTTGGAGGAATGCGGTCCTGGCTTTCTACCTGCGCGTACCTTCCTATCGCTACGGTAAAGAGACGATTGATTTTACGCACTGACGCCGGAAGATGGACCTCTACAAGCTATTCCTTGCACTCGCCGTCGGCGCCGGGGCATTAGCATGGTGGTACGAGCAGCGGAAATTATCGCCGGTCTCCTATCTTGCCCTGATGTGCGCGGTCGTAGTGCCGGGCCAATTATTCGGCAATCTTTTTGCGGCTTTCGAGCATCCGGGCTTTGCATTCGCCGGCGTGTTCCGGGGCAACTACGGAGCAAATATTATTGGCGGGGCGCTTGGGGGCGCGCTTGTCGCCATACTGTTACTGCAAATACCAAGACTCCGCGCAGCCTTTGGAGCACCCGTGCAGGTGCTCGATCAGGCTGCGCTCTTCGTACCACTTTCGATGGCGGTGGGCCGCATCGGTTGCTTTGCGGCGGGCGATGGGTGCTATGGCCCACCTACGTCGCTGCCATGGGGCATATCATTCCCGCATGGAACCGTTCCCACCAATGTGCCCGTCCATCCGACGATGCTCTACGATGCACTCCTTCTGCTTTTGTTTTTTGTTTTTATCAACGTTCGCTACCGGGACCGCTTCCGTACCCTGCCGAAATGGAAACCTACTGCAAGCTTTCTCATCTTTTACGGCGTGGAGCGCTTTTTGAGCGAATTTCTTCGACTCAATCCCAAATATGATGGTCTTTCGCAGGCACAATGGCTCTGCATTCCATTGTTCTTCGCGGGCCTCGCAATTCTGGTAGCGCAACGGCACCACTCACAAGAAATACTCCACTCCACATAATAAACGTCGGCCATGCTTATTCTTGCCTCGCAATCCCCACGCCGCGCTTCGCTCGTTCGGCTGCTGGGAGTCAATGATGTCGTCATTCAGCCAGCAAACCTGCACGAAGCGATGGAACCGGATATGAGTCCCGCGGAGAACGTAGAGCGGCTGGCGCTGCACAAGGCGCGGCATATTGCGGAACTCCGCGCGGGCGAACATGGCATCGTGCTGGGCGCCGATACCACCGTAGTGATCGCGGGGGACGTGCTTGAAAAGCCACTCGATACGCAGGACGCCGAACGGATGCTGATAAAACTCAGCGGCGAAACGCATACGGTCTATACCGGGGTCGCGCTCTTCGACATTGAGACCAAACGAGAAACCTCGTTCGTCGAAGCGACGGACGTAACCTTCCGTCCGCTTTCCATCGAGGAGATTCGGGACTATGTTGCCACCGGCTCGCCTATGGATAAAGCCGGAGCGTACGGTATCCAGGAAGATTTCGGAGCAGTATTCGTCAGCCGGATTGAAGGCGATTATTATAATGTGGTCGGACTGCCTCTGAGTCGGCTCTATGTAACGCTCAAGCAATTCGCGGAAGACCTTTTCGAACATCCTTAAGGAACCTCTGATTAAGTCTGAATCTGGATTCCCGCCTTCGCGGGAATGACAGGAATGTGTCGATTTTTGCGCATTGCGCCATGATTTCAAATTCTGTCATCCCCACGAAGACGGGAATCCAAACTTATTCAGAGTTTCCTTAATTATTTTTGCATACTGCTGAGCTTTTCAATTTAAATTGCTTCGGCGCAATTTGTGCTATCGTTGTGCCCACATTAAACAAATCGTCGGAACAATCTGAAGGAGGAACACTATGAAATTCGACAAAGCATTTTCCAGCTTTTCCGTCAACAATCTGAAGGAGGCGAAGAGCTTTTATACTAACACGCTGGGTCTTCGCGTAGCAGAAAAAGATCATGGCCTCGATTTGCAGATGAATGGCAGCAAGGTCTATATTTATGAGAAGCCGAACCACTCCCCGGCAACGTTTACGGTGCTCAATCTGCACGTTCCGGATGTCGATCAGGCCGTGGAAGACCTTTCCCAAAAAGGCGTTCGATTCGAGCACTATGAGGGCGCCCTGAAAACCGACGCAAAAGGCATCCACTCCGAAGATGGAATGGACATCGCCTGGTTCAAGGACCCTGCGGGAAATTTCCTGTCTGTCTTATCGGGTGAGATGTAAAGTTCCGTTTTTCTACGGGCGGCCCGGAATCACTTCGGCGATTCCGGGTTTTCGTGTTGCATAACCGCGGCACGAGATGACAGGAACTATCGCAAAACGCAAGCGAAACGGGGAGATTTGGCTTTTGCTCTCTCCGTGGATTATCACGCTCGTGCTGTTCTGGAGCTGGCCGCTCGTCGAGGCGCTCTATCTCTCCTTCACCAAATACTACACGCTCACCAATAAAACGGTCTGGATTGGTTTTGCCAATTACGAGAAGCTCCTGCGCGATCCCGCATTCTGGCAAGCCTCGCTCAATACCTTCGTTTTCGTGATTGGGACAATTCCCTTCACGATGGTCTTTGCGCTCTTCTTTGCTGCGCTCTTAACTCGGATCGAGCGGTTCCAGCATTTCTATCGCTCTGCCTTGTTTCTGCCGAGCGTAACCTCGCTCGTGGTAATTGCACTTATCTATACCAACTTGTATGCATCGGGCGGCTATATCAATCTGCTGCTGAAAATGGTGGGGATCTTCGGACCAAAGAATGGCTGGCTTCTTACACCCAGCCTCGCACTGCCGGCCATCATGGCAATGGATATTTGGATCTCCATCGGCTATTACGCAGTCCTTTTCCTTGCGGCCATGCAAAACGTTCCAAAAGATTTCTATGAAGTTGCAGAGCTGGAGGGTACTTCCAAATGGAACCAGTTTTTCACAATAACGCTCCCGGTCATTCAACCAACCCTGCTCTTTGCATTAGTGCTGAATACGATCAAAAGCTTTCAGGTCTTTACGGAAATTTATGTGATGACGCGGGGTGGACCACTCGGGCGTACGTCTACGTTGGTCTATCAGGTGTATTCCAAGGCGTTCGAATCCGCAGACACCATGGGCTATGCGTGCGCAATCGCCTACGTGTTGTTTTTTGTGATCGCGCTGTTTTCGGTAGTCGAAAATAAATTAATTAATCGGGCGGACTAGCGTTCAATTATTTCCCAGCGCCGCTACCCCCGGCAACGTCTTCCCTTCGAGAAATTCCAGGCTCGCGCCACCACCGGTGGAAACGTGCGACATTTTATCCGCAAGATGCGCCTGTTCGAGTGCCGCTACACTATCGCCACCGCCCACCACCGTCGTAGCGCCATGCGCCGTAGCCTCGGCCATCGCTTTTGCGATCGCGAGCGTTCCTTTCGCAAAATTCGGCATTTCGAAGACGCCCATCGGGCCATTCCAAACGATGGTTTTCGCATGCGCGATCTCGCTGGTAAAAAGTTCTATCGTCTCGGGACCAATATCGACGCCTTGCCAATCGGGAGGCATCTCGTTAATGCTTACAGTTTTGCTTTCAGCATCGTTGGCAAATTCGTGTGCAAGGACGGAATCGACGGCAAGGACCAAATGCCCGCCCGAGCTACTAAGCAACGACTTTGCAATTTCCAGTTTATCGTCTTCGCAGAGGGATTTCCCAATTCCCTTCCCTTCGGCCTTCAGGAACGTGTAGGTCATGCCGCCGCCGATGAGAACCTTGTCCGCTTTTTTGAGGAGGCTTTGGATGACATCGATCTTGCCGGAGATTTTCGCGCCGCCGATGATCGCAATAAATGGTTGAGCGGGGTTTTGCATCACTCCACCCAAATATTTAAGTTCCTTATCCATTAAATATCCCGCCGCCTTCACATTCACAAAATGCGTAATCCCTTCTATCGAAGCGTGCGCCCGGTGTGCGGCGCCGAACGCATCATCCACATAGACATCCGCCAGCTTCGCCAGCAGTTGCGAAAACCCGGGATCGTTTTTCTCCTCTTCTGGATGGAATCTTAGATTTTCGAGCAAAAGAATATCTCCCGGCTCAAGTTCGGCCGCTAAGCATTCGACTTCGGAGCCGATGCAATCGTTCGCGAAGCGGATGTTGCCGTTTACGAGCGATTTCAAATGCTCGAAGACCGGCTTCAACGAATATTTCTCGTCCGGCTTCCCTTTCGGTCGCCCGAGGTGGCTCGCCACGATGAGCTTCGCGCCACGCTTTTGTAGCGCATTGATCGTTGGCAACGCAGCGCGGATACGCGTGTCATCTGTGATGGTGTATGGCGCTTCCTTGGTAAGCGGCACGTTGAAATCCACGCGGAGGAACACGCGCTTGTTGGTTACCTCGATTTGGTCGATGGTTTTGTACATGGTGGTGTAGAGTAGCATGAGCGATCATGCGCTTTAGCTTACTCCATAAAACAATGGAATTATGCCGGATAGTTTGGTAGTCGGTGGCCTGCAACCAAACCTTACGCGCCGAAGTTTGCGAATTTGTCAGAACTTAGTCACAGGTCTCACTCAATCTGGAAGGAACTAAGGTGGTCAACGATGATCCTCCCCGCAGCCCGCAGCGGCGAAATAGCTGCGCCCGATAAAATTATGCGCGCGATTTTCGATGCGTGGGATGACGAAGCCAAATGGCTTCGCGCAAGCTTGCGGCATATGCGCCCAATGCCGCCAGAAGAAGACATCGACGACGCCATTATCGCAACCGCCGAAAAAATGATCGAGAAGCCGCCAAAGTTCCAAAGCCTGCTGCACGCGCGGAGATGGATGCGAATGGTGGCGAGAAACTGCATTAAGGATGGATGGCGCTTCGGGAAAAAATTCCGAGAACTTGAAGATGTAGCGAAGGTGGAAGTGATCGACGATTGGCGCGTCGATTTCGAAGATGAGGATTTAAAGCAGGCCGCGCTCGAAATGCTCGATGAAGAGAGTGCGGAACTACTCAGAATGCATATTTCGGGGCTTTCAATTACGGAAATTGCGGAAGTAAAAGGCATGCACCGAACTACGCTGCAAAAGCGGCTCAAGCGAATTCATGCCTTGCTCAAAGAAAATTTAAAATAATTTCAGATTGCGTTCACTTTTGGGGAGGCTCAGGCGTAATAGTAATTGAGAAAGTCAAGTGGCTCATACGAGTCGATTTCTGAAATAAAAAGATACCGAGATTTATGAAAAAACTGAAAACACTCTTCCTGGTGGTAGCAGGGACCATCGTTCTCCTGCCAGCACAGGTCTGGGGAGCCAGTTCGCCTGACACAATCGTCTATCGCTTACGAACGACAATCCTAACCGACTCGACCATGTTCCGTTACGAGATTGGCTCCATCCAACTCCTTCAGAGTGGGGGTTACCGTTTCCTAGGCTTTCAAAATCCAGCAGGACTGGACCCGGACGACTATTGGACGACCGACTCGTTCTATATCGAGAGCGATGCCGATAGCGTACAATTTGCCAGATTCGCGAGTTTTGATAATAAGGACTACATACCTACAGTGGATATTGACACCGGCAACCCAGCCGCAGTGGACTCCATTTATCATCTATTTCGAAACCACTACGATACCCTCAACGTAAGACCGAACTCAAGCTCGTTTGGTGCGTCGTCCTCGCTTATGTACATCGTCGAATTGCGGAAAAATAGCGATCACAGCTTGCTCGCTTCATTGGACACTC
>JAKAIL010000280.1 GCA_021825235.1 Bacteroidota bacterium
GAAAGGGAAAAAACGTTGTGGAGAAAGATGAGCAGCCGCGTCCCGATACCACGCTCGAAAAGCTCTCCCAATTAAAGCCGGCATTCCGCAAAGGTGGCTCGGTAACGGCAGGGAATTCCAGCAGCTTGAACGATGGCGCAAGCGCCGTGGTCGTTGCCAGCGAAGCCGCGGTGAAACGCCTCGGAGTGGAACCGCTCGGCCGATACGTAGCGAGTGGCTTGGAAGGACTTTCGCCGCGCATCATGGGGTTAGGACCGATTTACGCCGTTCGTAAAGCCTTGAAGCTGGCCAAGCTCAGCATAGACGACATCGAAGCGATGGAGTTGAACGAAGCCTTTGCCGCCCAAAGTTTGCCCGTCATCCGCGAACTCGGTATCGATCCGGAGAAAGTGAATCCCAATGGCGGCGCCATTGCCATAGGCCATCCGCTTGGCGCAAGCGGTGGAAGGTTAGTGGCAACGCTCCTCTTTGAGATGCGCCGCAAAAAGCTGAAGCGTGGCATCGCAACGATGTGCATCGGTGTCGGGCAGGGGATTGCAGGGATTTTCGAGAGGGATTAATTCATTCCTTTACGAACTTCGCTCGAGAAAGTCCATCCGTTATATAATAGTATCCGGGTAGGAGAGAAGTTATATTCATTGTAAGCACTCCTGTTCCGGAAATTATTCCGTGAAGTAGAACTCGGCCCAAAATATCCATTAACTCTACTTCTTTTCCATGATTTGAAGAAGTAATAGTTACCGTTTCGGACGCTGGGTTTGGATATAGCTGAAGAGATGAAGTAATAACTTGCAGATTTGAGACGCCGGCGTTTGAATTCAGCGTTATGCGTGCGATCCAGGCATTCAATGGTGTATGTAACCTTGCACCGTCATCCAAAATGGCCAGAGCGTGATTTGAATCCAGCAGTACAATATTCGAGATTTCAGAAAAGTTAACTGGAGCTGTTACGGAGTCTTCGGTCCATGGTGTATTGGCCCACACGTTATTTGTCCATACGATGCCCCCAAAATTGCCCGTAAAAACAACACTGCCATTCAGTACTGCAGAAGACCCGCCTGTTAGATCACTCCGATCTGCTATTGTTGTCCGGAGGAGTACTATACTCCAACTTTTTCCAGCATTGGTAGTTATCTTAATCAGTGATTTCCTAGTGCCATCAAACCCATGGAAATCGCCAAACCCCACGCCGCTTCCAGAATTACGGATCCAAAATATTTCACTAATTCCAGAATCACCATAGATCGATCGTTCGGAATCGAAAATCAAACCGGTTGAATCAACAAAGGAACCATTCTGCGTGATTGTAAAAACAGGTCCAACACCATACCGAAATGTCAGTATGGAGTCGGGGGAAAGCATTTGTGGGCTATAGAACGCGGCATACGGAAGAGGAGGAAGTTGTTCCCACGAAGCGCCGGCATTGGTGGTCCGCAAAAGTAAGCCTCCGCCTCCCGTAATAATTCCATTCGCAGAATCGAGGAAAGAAGCTTCAATGCGGCCTCTCGCGCCTGGGAATGATTCATCCGCCCAACTCGATCCGGCATTCGTTGTTCGGAGAATCAGCCCGCTATCTCCGAGCAAGAGGACGTTCAATGAGTCGATAGCGTAAACGGAATAGATATAGCTTCCCCCAGAATGCTCACTATCCGGAAGTGATAGGTTTTGCCTCGTCCATGTCAGGCCGCCATCGGTTGTCCGTTCTGCCCAGGGGGATGCATACGGTCCTAAGAAGGATCCGATGACCGTGCAATTATGGTCATCGGACGCACCGATTGCGGTATAGATTGGAACAGCTTCCTTCGGTCGCGGGAGCACAATCTGGGCATGGATTTGTGCCCTTGCCGGATTGCCAAAAAGCAATCCGACCACGCATAACAGTGTCGCGATAGATGGAAACGGAGAATAAGGTAATCGCTTCATTCTACGAAAATTATTATCGACATGGCAACACGTAATAGCACTTTCCTTGCTCCCAAAGCTGATTTGATGACCCGGGCGGCGGGTTGCTCGAACTGCACGGTGATCCAATTATTTCGGCGCTTAGCAATGTTTGACCAATTAATCCCATTTGCAGATCGCAGCACAAAGCGTAGATCTTTTTGCAATAAGATGAGGCATAACAAGGATTGAGGTAAACGCTCGTTCCAACGTATGGGTATTCACTCCAGCACTGATCGGCATAATTAACTTCCAAGACGTCATACGGCGGCGTTGCCGGGCATGGCGGCAAGCCAGGGGTGCAGTTCTGATCTCGGCCGCCTGAAAAGATCAATCCGCTAACGTACTTGATTAAGTTTGACCAATTCGTTGTATCGCAAGCAGTATCGACAATTATTTCGTCGATGACATACTCAGGGGTATCGTTGACCAGTCGTGTACAGTAAAGAACCGTATCGTAACAGTAATGCGAATAGCTCCCCCAATCAGCATAAATGAAAGTGTCAGGACCGTTCCATGCGATGCTATCGGGTGGAACATCGGATGGGCATTGGGCTCTGGCTGTTGAATTTAAAAATAATCCACTCAAAGCGAGAAGCACGGCTGCCATACTGGCTACCATGCGTTTGGAATCAGAATGCAAGTTCATGTCGTTGATGTGATGTCTAATGGAAGTTATTACTGCTTTTTTAGAAGCAGTAGTGGTTTCTAAGTCGCCGCGCGGGCAAGAGTTCGGTTCTTGCTTCGCGCGGTTTTTTATTTACCTCAAAAAATCCGCCTGAGCATTTCTACTCGAAAGAAAATGATCTTCTTGATTTAGCATTGCACTTCAAAGATACGACAAAGATTGGTGAGAAGTTTAAAATCCGCATTTTTATTTGGACGTATTTATACGTCAATATGATTCTTTAGCGTCCTTGCGAGAATAGATTTGTCTCACATGGATGTTAAAATCTTGGTTGGAAAGAACGTGCGGGCGTTTCGAAAACTGATGGGTATTGGACAACAGGAGTTCGCTTCCATAGCGGGTCTTAACCGCTCCTGGCTTGCTGCGGTAGAGCGTGGGGAGGTAAATATAACGGTTGAAAGTCTAGAGCGAATCGCCACCATCATTGGAGTCCCCGCTAATGTTCTTCTGATCGAAGGAGCCGATAAATGGTCCCGTGTGTCGCGTCATAAATGATTCTTAAACGCGTCATTTAAGTATTGGCTTTGTCAAAATAGTTTTCTCATTTCCATTATTCATGCAAGTTTACTTGCTTCCCTAATCGGAAATGATTATTTTATACAGACTTGTGAATGTCATCGCAAGTTACTGATGCTCGACCAAAATCGGCATCAGCCGTGAAGGGCATTTTTGCCAATGTCCTTCGCGAGGTAAATCGAAAGAACATTAGTTTGCCAATGCCCGAGGAGATGTTTTCCCGCCTGATATAGGAGGGTGGATTTGCTTCCATGGTATTGCCCCGTATTGCCCCGTAACCTATTTTTGCCAATCACAATGACCCCTACTGAAATCGCCCAAAAAGTGATCGCCCGCGCCACGGATAAATCCCGCCATGATTCGCTGTTCAAGGATGCCCTTGCCCACGAGATTGCGAGTGCCATCGGCGAAGAACGAGAGCTGCTTAGCCAATATCTTACGTTCCTGAATGAGACCATTGCAGTGAACCCACAGCTCGTCCGGCACCGGCTGCTGGTGGGATCGACACGCATTTCAACCGGCCATTTCCTGGATGAGATGCAACCGGAGGAGCACCATACTTACGCGCTTCGCCTGAATTCCGCCAGACATACCTATTACGTTCGGGAATAGCTTACATGCGCGGGAGGCGCAATGAAATCGAGCGGAGGAGTGCCTCGAACTTCGTTTTGAATTCGAGATCGGCAATGAACTGCACCGCGTCGAACGAGTCTTCGTGTTCGAGCGTGGGTCGTTCATTATCCGTGACAAGCTGTGGCTTGCGTGCCACAATTGTCTGGATCTCTCGTTCGGAATAACATCGCATGGTCCGGCCTGCGAAAACGTGAAACGCTCGATGGAATGCCTTACAGGTATGCTTGGGACGTCGGCGCCGGTTTTTGCAGTGCCTTTTGCTGCGACCTCGGCTGGCGGCCGCGCTCTAATTCCGCGCGCTTCGCCGAATGGGGATACCGGCTTGCAGCCGGGACAATCGGGGCCTTACGCCCGCGGCTCCGGGTGTGTTCTACCTGCTGCTGCAGGAGTATTTCTTCGATGATTAAATCGCGCATTGCCTTCCACTCCTCGCCGCAAATATTTACGCGGCGAGGAGAAAGACTACAATGCCAATGCCAACGGCGCTAGCTTAGCCGTTACTCGAAATGATAGACATCTTGGTGCGCCGGTTCGCCAACTTTCGGGTGCTCTGCACCCATTAAGACGAAGGTGATATGGTGCAGGTAGTCGTTTGCAGCTGCTTTCACTTGCGGCGCGGTTACTTCTTCCGTCTTCGGAACGATTTGGAAGAAGAGCCGCCAGTCGCCGGCTTCCACCTGGTCGCTATAGAGCGCCTGTGCCTGCCGAAGGTTCGCCTGCACGATATAA
>JAKAIL010000039.1 GCA_021825235.1 Bacteroidota bacterium
AGAACCCGCTCGAGCAGGAAGGTACGTATCCGCTTCCGGAAGCGCAGCTCGACCGGTTTATGTTCAATCTATGGCTCGATTATCCGACTGCACAGGAGGAGATGGACATCGTTCGCACGACGACGAGCGAATATGCCGCGGCGCTGTCGAAAGTCATGGACGCGAAAGAAATTATCGCCTTTCAGGATTTGGTACGCACCGTGCCCGTCGCCGACAATGTTATTTCCTATGCCGTTCGGCTGGCAGGGAAAACGCGCCCGAAACGGCCGGGAACTCCGGACTATATTTCCAAGTACGTTAGCTATGGTGCCGGTCCGCGTGCCTCGCAATATCTGATTTTGGGAGCGAAAGTTCGATCGGTGCTCAATGGCCGCTATACGCCTTCGATCGAGGACGTTCGCGCGCTGGCGCTACCCGTGCTGCGGCACCGCATTATCACGAATTTCAATGCCGAAGCCGAGGGCCTCACGAGCGTGCAGATGATCGAGCGGCTCATCGCAGAGTAATCGTCTTCCATTTCAGATTTATGTCGTCATTACGCCGACCAGGGATAGGCCGAAGAACGGTTCGTGTGGCGCAGCAGTCCATCTGGCTTTTGCTCGGAGTCCTTCTCGTTTCTCGAATTGCAAACGCACACTCGCGGTACTGGATTGTCTTTCGCGATAAAGGGATCCGATCCAGGGATTTCGTTCCGGGCAATCCTGTTTTCGAGGCAGCGCGGAAGTCGCTATCCGAGGCCTGTTTGGAGCGCCGTTCTGCCGCGCTCCGTAAGCCGCCGTTGGAAACGATTTCGCTTGCCGATGCGCCGTTGTGCAAACGGTATCTGGATTCTCTTCAGACGTCAGGAGTCGCGCCCGTCGTTGAGTACAAATGGGGAAACGCCGTGAGCGCCGAACTTAGCCAGGCACAGCTATCCCGGATTCGAGCATGGAGCTTCGTGCGCTATATTGCTCTCGTCGGCCATGCCAGCATCCTTTCGACGGAGCCGGTCTATCGTTCGTCCCATGCGCAGCCTGTCATTCTTCAATCGGTTCCTATGCCCACAGCGGTCCAGGATTCCGGCTGTGGATATGATCCGGTTATTTACACCTATGGCGGTTCCCAATCGCAGTTGGACCGCATTAATGTGTGGCCGCTTCATGCAATGGGGTTCGATGCATCCGGTATTCGCCTCGGGTTTCTCGATGTCGGATTCAACTGGCGCGGGGTTTCTTCGCTCGATAGCAGCAACGTGCTCTTCGAGTACGATTATGTCTTTCACGATAGTAGCACTGCAAATCCACAGGATGAACATGGGACGGCAACGCTTTCGACGGCAATGGGCTATCTGCCGGATTCCCTGATGGGGCCGGCGTATAAATGTTCTGTCATGCTGGCCCATACGGAGGATACCCGGAGCGAGCGGAATATCGAAGAAGATAATTATGCGAATGCGCTTGAAGATTTCGAGGCGCGCGGCGTACAAATAACATCGAGTTCCTTAGGCTATTTTACTTTCGATTCCGGGCAACATAGTTACACCTACGCCGATATGAATGGCCACACGGCGATCTGCACTCAGGCGGTCGAGCGGGCGGTGAAGCTGGGCGTGCTCGTTGTGACGGCCATGGGCAATGCCGGCGGCGATTCCACGTACGATCACCTGGATGCTCCCGCGGATGCCGATAGTATTCTTGCCGTTGGCGCGCTCGATGTGAACGATTCTCTCGCCGGGTTTTCCTCGCGCGGCCCGACCTTCGATGGACGCATCAAGCCCGATATTTGCGCGCCGGGCGTCAATGTGTTTGCCCAAAATGCTGACGGAACGTTTACTTCCGCCGCTGGGGGAACGAGCTTTGCGACCCCGCTGGTTAGCGGCGCGTGCTGCCTCATCCAGCAGGCACACCCCGAGGCTACCGCGCAGCAGATTCGGCATGCGGTCATGATGACCGGAGCCAAGGCTTCCCATCCGGATACGGACTATGGCTGGGGAGAGATAAACGCTTACGCGGCGGCGCTGGAACTTGGGAACATTATGCACCTGCTGCATGCCACGGTAGATACCGCAATTCACGTCTGCGTGGGGGCGGCTTCGAAGTATGGTATTCGCAGCGTAATGCTCGATTACTTTGGCGATAGCGACATCAACCCCCATTCGGTTACCCTGTCGCTTGCGGCGGATTCGCTGATCTATTCTGCTACCATTCCGTTTTCTCCGGGCAGTTCACACCTCTATTACCGAATGATGGCCGTGGATGGCTCCGGCGCTACCACCTCACTTCCGAGCGCGGGTTGGAACCTGCTTGATTTGCCGCAGTCGTTAGTGAGCGGACCGTCCTCAGAGAAAGTATCATTTACGGCGTTTCCAAACCCATGCAGCACCGAGTTTCGCTTCCAGGTAAATAGCCCGGGCCGCTGGCACCTGCTGGATATGGTAGGCAAAGAAGTACGCTCGGGCCGAGCGGAACCGGGAATTCCCGAACAGATCGGAACGGCCCACCTTGCCAATGGCGCGTATGAGATTGAATTTATTTCATCTTCGGGAAGCACGCAAACCGCCCTCGTCATCGTTGCACATTAGCTCAGAGTTACGCGATGACCTTTCTCAATCCATTTTTTCTCTTTGGTTTAGCGGCGGCGAGCTTGCCGGTGCTGTTCCATCTGTTTGCACGGCGGAAATCGCGGCGCGTGGAGTTTAGCTCCCTCCGGTTTCTCCAGAAGTTGGAGAAGACCTCGATGCGGGCGGTCAAGATACGACAAATCTTGCTGCTCATTGTTCGCACGCTGCTCATCGCAGCGCTCGTCCTTGCCTTTGCGCGACCTGCGCTCAAAGGCTACATGGGAAGCTTTTTCGGTTCTTCTCATGCGAATACCTCGATGATCTTTTTAATTGATAATTCCGCAAGCATGTCTCGCTCGGATGAACGCGGACCGCTCTTCAAGCAAGCAAAGGATGCAGCCTCCGCTATTGCCAGCGTGATCGAAGATGGCGATGATGCGACCATCATTCCTTTGGCCTCCATTACGCGCGGGGCAGCCTATCACCCGATGCATTCACGAGCCGAAGTGCTCGCGGCGATCCATAATGTTCGGCTGGCGGACCGTCCGGCCGCGCTCTCGGATGGAATGCGATTGGCCAGCAGTATTCTATCGCAATCGCACAATGTGAACAAGGAAGTCTATCTTCTTTCGGACGATCAGGCGCGCAATCTGCGAAATGAGGAGACGGGTGCAACGAGCGCAACAGATTCCAACCATGCCGCAAAGCTCTTCGATGCTTCCACGCGGGTCTTCACCATGCGCCTGGGGCATGGGGAGCATATTATTGGCCGGAACCTTTCGCTCGATTCGCTCCAGGCGGTGACCACGATTTTCGAACCGGGCCGACCCATCCAGTTCGAGGCATGGATACGGAACACGACCTCGGATCCGGCCCAGAATGTGGTGCTTTCCCTCTTCTATAATGGAGAGCGCGTGGCGCAGCAGACGATTGCTAACATTGGTGGTGGGGAAACGCAACGCGTGTCTATTGAAGGCCCGGCTCGTGGCTCCGGTATCATTCGTGTCCGCGCGGAGCTGGAACCCGATGCGCTGCCCTTCGATAATAGCCGCTTTGCGATTATGACCGTGCCGCTTACCCGTCGCATTGGGATCTTTATGGACGATCCGAAGAATGCCCAGTTTATCAAGCTTGCGCTGGAACAGACTTTATCGCAGAACGAAGCACAAGCGCCGTTTGAACTGAAAGTAAACCCAACCAGCCAGCTTCGCGGGCTCTCGGCGAACCAGGGTCATTATGATGGCATTATGGTCGGGCTGGGACCGAATCCGCTGGACGCGAGCGACCTGGCAGGGCTTAAGCAATATGTACAGTCCGGAAATGGAGCGGCCATTTTCCCGCTGCCGGGAATGGACATTGCTTCCGTAAATGCCGATCTTTCTGCTCTTGCGTTACCCACGATTACAAGGGCGGAAGGAAATCCGAACGATGCTACGCATTATATGAGCTTCGCAACGCTCGAGTTTGCGAATCCCTTCTTTGTGGGAATGTTCGAGACGACGCCAACGAATGGATCGCAATTTCAAGGTATTGCTTCGCCAAAGGTTTTCGAATCTTATGATTTTGCGACCAACTCCGGCCTTGCGCTCATCAAGCTCTCGAATGGATATCCGTTTTTAGTGGAGTCGCAGCTGGGAAAAGGCGATATTTTGCTCTACTCAATTCCGCCTACGCTCGACTTCAGCGATTTTCCGCAGAAGGGAATTTTCCTTCCGCTCATTCGCCGCACAGCGGCGTATATTAGCTCGGTCCGCGCGGCGACGGAGGAGCGCCAGCCCGAAAATTTTGTAACAACTCAGCCGTTTGACGTTCACCTGCCCGCGGTGAGCGGTTTGCAGGCCGGAGCCAATGTTCTGGTGCAGGCGCCGGACGGCACGAGTTCGCGAGCCCAGGTCGTCATGGCTCCGGATGGAACGCCGGAACTACAGATGGACGAAGCGCCGGTGGCGGGAAATTACACCGTTTTCCGGGATGCCGAAGCGCGTGACCCGATTGCGGCCTTTGCGGTGAATATTCAGAGCGATGAGTCGGATCTGCGCTCGGCACCAGCCGGTGTGATGACCAAATATTTCGCGGCGCGCATGGCTAATCCCAAGCCGGCGATCATCGACCTTTCTCCGACCGACCGTACGCTTGCAAAGACGGTGGAGCAATCGCGATATGGAGTCGAACTATGGCAATCGTTTCTGTGGGCCGCGATTATTCTGGCGCTAATCGAACTCATCCTGGCCAGAGAGGCCCGAAGTGCCGGTGGCAAGCCCGAAGCCGCTCCTGCCGCCAGTTAAACCTTTCCATTCGGGGAGCATCTAACCCGTAACATCATATTCGGGGTAAGATGGTCTTCCCGCTTAGGACCCGCATCCGGAAACGGAGCGGGTTCTTTTTTTGCTGATAAAGAAGCAATCGGAATAATCCGCTTTATTGGAATGCCTCGAAATCGAATTTTTATGGTGCTGCTGCTCCTAATGCTGTGCGTCGCCTCATCGCTTCGCGCGCAGGAACCAGGCGCTGAGGCGAGCGAGCATTCCGTCGGAGTACCACCGTACGTTCAGCCGCCGCTTGCGTGGATTCGAGCGGTCTTCGGTTATGGCGGTAATGCCGGATTGAATGGAAGCGCTCCTTCCACCGTGTTGGGAGATATAAGCTACCAGGCAGGCCGCAGTCTGATCACGGCGGGATTTATCGTCGGCCAAAATGTCACATCGGATGTACCCTATCATACCTACACGGAAGTTGATTTGATGTATGGCATTGCGTTCGAAAGCACCGTTCCCCATTACAAAGATCCATCCGATAATTTCCATGCCTCGCTTTCGGCGGGCATTAGCGCGGATTCATATTCCGAGCGATGGCGGCCGTATGGACCTCGCATGATACCGGATTTCTATCCGCCGACGATGTACCAATATTCGATTGGACTGCCGATTCAATTCCAGGCGATTTACGAGCCGCTTCGAATGTTCGGTGTTGGGCTCGGGTTGGGAGCGCTGCTCTTCTATAACATCAGCGCTTTCACGCCAAGCTATGGCGGAGCCGCTGTTGTGGAGGCGAGCTATTAGCTATTTCATACTGGCGCGGTCTTCGTCCGTGGAAGGGAGTGCAATGCGAAAGGTTCCGGCTGGAATACTGCGCCCAATAAGCCAGGGATTCAGAACTTTTACGTCCTTATAGAGGAAGCCTTCGGACCAGGCCCAGTCCGCGATGGAGACAATCGGGCCATGGACGGTAGTGTATTTCACTTCTGGAACTCTATAGGGAGTGAGCTTCGAAAAGTCCAGTCCATATCTCGCGCCATGGGACATTAACTCCTTGATTGTCGCAATGCGAAAAATGTAACGCATAGTTTCTTCATTCAGATAGAGGTCCCAATAGCTGCTCGCATGTTGCCATTGCATGGCTTCGCGTACATTATCCTCGCCCATGTTATAACCGGCGGCAACGAGTGTCCAGGTGGGCAGCACGGTCCGCATGTATTTGAAATAGGCAATGGCTGCATCGGTGGCTTTTTCGGGGTCGAGGCGTTCGTCAATGAGATCGTCCACACGGAGCCCGAACCGCTGGGCTGTTTTGGGAATGAATTGCCAGAAGCCATTGGCATTCGCCGGAGACTGTACGTTTACCAAACCACTTTCCGCAACCGCGAGATATTTCAGATCGTCCGGAAGTCCGGCCTCATGAAGTTTTTCTTCGATCATTGGGAAGTACACTCCGGAGCGTTGCCACCACAGCACGAGCGCATACGCATTATTCCAATTGTAATAAAAATCCCGTTCGAATTGGCGGCGGACAAACCAGTTATCGAGCGGCAGCCGTTCGCCAAACAGAGTGACGGTATCGGGAATTTGCAGGTCCGTAATGCTCTTCGCGCCCGAGGGTGGGGGTGGAGGAATATGAATTTTCGAAATCTGCTCGGCGTACTCAGCGGCATTCCATCGATCGACGATGACAAGTAGTATCACCATCGTAATTCCGATGAGGGCTACCAACGCGATTAGCTTCGTATCTTGTCGGGGGCTCGCTTTCATAAGAATCACTCCCTCGGTCTGATCCGACTAATGGTTACCGCGTTCATATTGGAGTCGTGCCTGCATCATCCGTTCTCTGATACCATCTCGCGTGCCCATAAAAATGCCACTACCACCCGGCCGCCTTTAGCTCCGCTTTCACGCGAAGCGAATTCACCAGATCGGAAACGCGGGCTATGCTCTGCTTCTGCAGGTATGCTTCCAGGCCTTTTGCTACGCGAATGCCTGCATCGGGATAGACGAAGTTTGCCGTCCCAACTTGCACCATACTCGCGCCAGCGATCAGGAATTCCACGGCATCCTCCGCGGTAACGATTCCACCGATGCCGATAATAGGCAGCGAACATGCTTTTCGTGCTTGGTAAACTTGTGCCAGAGCGATCGGTTTGATCGCCGGGCCGGAAAGTCCACCCGTAACCGTATTGAGCCGCGGCTCGCGCGTGTAAATATCAATCGACATTCCAACCAGCGTATTGATGAGGCTGATGGCATCCGCGCCGGCACGTTCGCACGCTTGCGCAAACGGAGCGACGCTGGTTACATTCGGGGTCAGCTTCATAATGAGCAATCGCTTGGTCGAAGCGCGGAGCAGGGTCGTAAGCTCTTCCGTCCGTTCCACACTGGTGCCGAAGGATAGCCCGCCATCTTTCACATTGGGGCAACTGATGTTGATCTCGTATCCGGCAAGATTTGGAACCGCATTTGCTTCGATGTGTTCGAGCACGTCGCGATACTCTTCCACCGACGAAGCGGCAATATTGGCGATGATCTTTGTATCGAAGCGTGCAAGATAGGGAAGCTTTTCCTTTATAAAGACCTGTACTCCGACATTAGCGAGCCCAATGGAATTCAGCATCCCGCTGGCCGTTTCGATGATTCGATGCGGCGGGTTGCCCATGCGGGGTTTCCAACTTACCGATTTCGTGACGACGCCGCCAAGTTCCGATATATCGCACCATTGATTGGCTTCCGCGCCATAGCCGAACGTTCCGCTCGCTACGAGCACGGGATTCTTAAACTCTACGTCGCCCAGGCGGACGCGTAGGTCCGGCTTTATTGCTCCATTCTGCGGAAGATTCATTCTTTTGTAGATTTATAAGTGGAGAGTAGGTAACGTTTCCAAATCGTTCCAACCGTTAGATTGGATTGCTTTAGCAGTGATTGAATAGTTGGTATCACTTCCGATTGTTTTGCTGCGCGGAATTGGAGAATGCCCTTTACGCCATCTGTCTTGTATAGAAGCGATGCGACCATTCCACCCACAACATAAAAGAGATTCGCCGATCTAAAATGCCATTCGTGTGCAATTACGGAATCCAATGGCCACGCGTTTGCTTTTTCGAGATCTCGTTTGACGTCTTGAACGCTTTGCCACAGCGAACCTTCGTGATAATTGAACCCTCCTTGCCAGGTCGCGATGCCTTCCGAAGCAAATTGAGAGCCACACGCACCCATTACCAGATGCGTCAGTTCGTGAGGATAAAATTCCAGGCCGCTTGCCGTGAATATTCTGCCATCCTCCGGCCGTGTAATGCCGGTGGACATGGATAAACAAAAGGGCATACCCATTACCGCCGTGATTTCATCGATATTGTCCGCGATATAATACTCGTAGTGTTCCCGGACGGGAAGAGAAAACATTTTTGCGAGAGAATCCACAAAGGTTACCGTCCGGTTCGCCAGCCGTTCGTTAAAATGGTGACCGCGGGTGTAGTATAAAGTAAAGTTTGCGATTTGCTTCTTCTCACACAGCTGATTGGCTTCGTAGGGGAATGCGTTGAACAATCGCCAGTGTCCGAACTCTCGCTTTGCCAATACATCCTCCATGCCGAAGAGCGATTCGTAGAAATAATCCGTGTCCTGCGTAATAAAGGCCGTTCGGATAAGGTAGCCCTCCGGAATCGAATCGACGCTGAGGACCAACGGCTTGAACTCCCGGCAAAAAGTTGGAACACCGGAGTTAGCATATAGCATCAAACCGGCCAAATCGAACGGATGGAACTCCTGTTGTTCGCGCGCCGACCAAAACGGATTCGGGTGCTTCTTATACGCGGAATCCCCGATCGAGTTCAGGTAGCTTGTCCACAACGCCACAACTTCGCGGATGTGCTCATTCGAAGTGTCGCCAATTACACGAGGGCTTATCGAGACAACGATAGAATCGGGCGTCCCTTCGGCGCTGGCTCTCGTTGCAAGGGCGAAGATGAAGGCCGCGAGGAGTGCGAATTGGCGAAGGCGTACGTTCATGCGTTCAAATGACAACTTCCTCCGAGCGAAACGATGGCCCATCGGTACAAACTAATCGATAGCGGCGGCCCGTTGCTTGAAACACCGATTCTTCGTTCCGCACAGGACATCCCTGGCAGATTCCGATCCCGCAGGCCATCTCCGTTTCGAGGCTGATCTCGCAGGGAATTCCAAATTCGGCCGCCAGCGATTGCGCGGCGCGCAGCATAGCCGTGGGGCCACAGGTAAAAAGTTTCGGAGAATTCAGTTTGTTCTTTTCCAGAGCAGCCCGTACTAACGAGACATTGGAGCCGTGGAATCCCTGGGAACCGTCGTCCGTTGCAAAATGCAGATTCTGTAGATGTTCCTTGGCAATGAGCGATCCGGTGCGCGCTCCGTAAAAGGTTTGAATGGGAATTTCTTCTCGCTCCAATGCCCGTGTCAGCAATGGCATCGAGGCCACACCGACGCCCCCAATGAGGAGCACTGCGGTCGAGTAATCCTCGGAGTTCACCATCCAGGGTTTTCCCAGCGGCCCCAAGACATCGAGCATATCGCCTACATGGGTCCCTGCAAGTATTCCGGTTCCACGTCCGTGGGCCTGCACAATGATTTCCGCTTCGTCACCCTCTGTCCAGTAAACAGAGAACGGCCGCCGGAGCATGGGGTCGAGAAAACCCGCTTTGGGCAGGACATTCACAAATTGTCCGGCCTTCGTTGTCCGGGCAACGTGTGGGTTATGAAAGCGCAGGGTCACTAAACCTGGCGCAAGTTCCACACGGCGAGTGACAGGCGAAAGTAAAGAAGCATCCATTCGAAAAAGCTTAAAATTAATGGCGGGTCGTATCCGATGGCGGTTGATAGCCCGGTGGTGGTGGTACGTCAGGGGGTAAGCGGAATCCTGGCGGAAAGGTCGGCCTCGGCGCACCCGGCGGCAACGGTGGTTGCGGGGGCGGTATCGGAGGCGGCGCACCCGGTGGCAGATTCGGGGGGCGCGGAATCTGCGGCGGCGGATTTCGATCTCCTGCGTTGGAATTTGGAGTAGAGTTCGGTGGAGGAAAAGAATTGCCTGAACCACCGAAGGGTATCGAGCCACCCTGGCCGTTCCGTTGCTGATTTCGCTCGAGCAACGGATCGACGTGGCGAGGCGGCGCCGGCGGCAAACCCGGTGTGTTCGCAAGGGCCAATCGGGAGCGGAGCGAAAGCGCGTACGTGGAGTAGGGATATTCATCAACCACCGTTCGATAATAGGTGAGCGCGCTATCGTAGTTCTGCGCTTCTTCATATTGCTCGCCGATGGCGTAGAGCGATCGTGGCGCAACGTCTTCCTGCTTATAGTTTGCGGCGACCTCGATCAATGCGGGTTTGGCAGCCTCCAGTCCGCTCATTTCCAGTGTTTTATAGGCGGCAAGATAGGCCAATTCTCCCGGCGAATTCTTCATGGAACCTTTGTACAACAGCCGCGCCTGACCGGCATAGATCGTCTGACCGTAATGAGTTAATAGTTGGTCGAGCAGAGAATCGAAGACCGGCTGATTCTTCTCGAGATGTTCCAGTTGCAGCCAGGCATACAGCGTTTGCGCCCGCAACGCCGTCTTTTCGGTATCCATCGGACCAACATCCATGTTCGTGGAAGTCTTATACTCCGTTCGAGCCAAGGGAATTTCGCCGAAGGTTTCGTAGGCATGTCCTAATTCAAAATGGGCGCGGGCTTTCACCGTCTGAAGGCTATCGAGAAACTGCGCGGTATCGGTAATGACAAGTTCCCGTGGCTGCATGGCCTCCAGCCGTGTTTCGACCGAGCGAATCTCTTCCGAATCCGAATGGGTCAGTTGCACCGGCCGCAAAGGATTCCATCGGCGGCCTAACACCTCCTGCATCGCCTTCAGATGGATCGCGCTTTCCGCGGTTTCGCCTTTCACTTCATTCGGACGGCCCCGCTTCGAAGCACTGTTCTTGACCGCGGTTTCGAGAGAATCCAATTGGAACAGTTCCTTTTGCCAACGGTTGAAACTGGCAAGGGAACTGGCGAAGTTGGACACATATTCATTCATTGCCAGCGAGGAAAAATCATGCGTGCCAACGAGATTGGCCGCCATGCGCGCCGCAGAATCGTACAACCCCATCTCGCGATACATCACGGCTTGGCGAAAGTGGACGCGGGATAAAATCTGCGCGCTCGTATTGTGGAACAGGGTATCGAGCACATGGTATTCCTGCTTCAACGCGGGGTGGTAATTAACTCGAAAGGCAGCAGAGCGTAAATCGTTACCAACCGCCTTGCGAGCGATTAGTTCGTCCGTGTAGGCAAGTTCATAACGGGCCGCCGGCATGGAGGAACTATATTTTGCGCGGCCAGCGACCGATTCCAGTTCCTTTCGTGCCCCGGAAAGATCTCCGCGCTCACGCAAGGCGAGCGCATGGTCAATGTGCGCTTCGCCACGAAGCCAGTTATCCTGTGCATTCTGGATTGTCCGTTGGTAGGCGGCTTCCGCGTGAGCCCAATCGCCGTTTAGGTAGTCGACCGCGCCTTCCTGAAACGCCAGGCGAGCCAGGTCTTCGTCCGAGAGCCCGTCTTCGGCTTGTCGCAATTCGTTGGAGATCGCCGTGAGCGAGTCTGGATTCTGGGCATAAATGAGTTCCGCCATGGCGCGGTGTACCCCGGCAATCGCGGAGCGGTCATGGGCGGCGGTGCTGAGCGCCAATGCACGCTTTAGCGCCATGGCCGCCGTGTCGCGGGCGTGGTTCAGGAGCATCGAGCGGGCGAGAAACACATGGACCGCGGAACCGAATTTTGTATTCGGGTACCGCGAGAGAAGCTCCAGAAACTTTCGCTGCGCCGCGGCAAAATTGTTCTTATAAAATTCTGCTTTGCCAACGATAAAGAGGGCATCTTCGAGGTATTTCGTCCCTTTCTTATCCGCCAGAACTTTGGAGCCAAGAATTATCGCTGAATCCAGGTGGACATTATTGATCTGGTTCGTTGCGCTTAGCGATTGGGAGAAGGTAGGTTCTATTGCGGTGGGTGTTTCATCGGCGGCCAACTGGTGCTGCCGAATGAAATATTCCTCATCGAGCCAGCGATGTTTCAGCAGCGCAATGGACCCATTCGGGCTGACCGGCACAATGGCCCGCTGTTGCGCCTCATACGCCTGAATATGCTGATCGGCTAAATAGACCGTGTTAAAATAGGTCGAGAAATTGTGCCACCACATGCAGCCGGAAGCTCCGAGCATGAGCGTTAAAACAAGGTATCGCGGCCAAGTGCGAACGAGGTGCATCGACGGTGGCTAACGCCCTGAAATTTCACTTCGTTCGGGACGGCGCGGGGATATTTCGGTGACCTCAAGCGGCCACTTCCCCCCTCCCTCACAACCAACGGCGGATGACCCATAAGACGAACGAAAGCGCTACGGAAACAATAAGCATCGAAGCGATGGGGAAGTAGATGCGGATGTTGCCGGAGGAGTATCGAATATCGCCCGGTAAATTCCCGAACCACGCAAATGCCCGCGTTCGTAGCGCGAGTCCTGCAACGATTGCCAGCACTCCGCATACAATGAGAAAAATGCTCACGGGCTGCCGCATGGTTTGGAAACGCATAGCCGTTGCTTTCCATTGCGGCGCGAGCGGAAGACTGCACTTACTGCTCGAGCACCATCGGCACCTTATTCACGCGCCCATTCATTCGCGCGAGGCACTCGTACATCGCATCCGGCAGTCCACCGGTGGGTTCCCACTGGAACTCGTGCTCGCCCGCGGCGAGTTCGCCGGTGAAGAGATGTCGGCTAAGAAATTTCGGTGCTATTGCGGAATTCCAAGCTGGAATGGGAGAGATTGCAACACTTCGGTGCGAATAGTAAAATCGTCGATCGACCCCATGTGCTTGATGAGACGCTTCTTGTCCAGCGTTCGTATTTGCTGGCAGAGTACAATCGATTCGCGCGGAAGACCTGCCACTCCTGCCCTTAGTAATACTTCATTGGGGTAAATCTTGCGGTCCTCTTTTCGCGATGTTATTGGCAATGCGTTGACAACCGAAAGAAGTTGATTTACGCCTTCATCGCTAATAATAAGTACGGGCCGCGCCTTACCTTGCTCCGAACCGATGACAGGGTCGAGATTGGCGAGAAAAACATTCCAGCGAAATTCCACGCTCTATAAATGTTCCGAATCGACGAATGCAAAATCGCTCCCTATCTCATCCATGTCCTGCTGGTAGAGCGGGTCATGAGCAGCTTCGGCCATGAGCGCGAGCTTTGCTGCGTGGGAGTCGCCATTCTTCGAGAGGACGAGCACTTCCACTTCCTCGCCTTTGGGAATGCTGGGCACATTCAGCCGAAGGATGTGATCATCGGGAATGCGAACGGTTTGGTGTAATGCAAGCATAAAAACCTAAGAGAATTTTTGTGGAGGCAGTTCCCCTCCTCAATGCTGCAGTAATAGCGGCACCGTTTGCACCTGCCCGTTCATCCGCACGAGGCACTCGTACATGCCATCTGGCAGTCCAGGTGGTTCCCAAGTAAAGCGGTGCTCTCTCACAGATTTTCGATTAATACATCGTATTCGGAATGCGAGCCGATCCAAAACCAGGTGATGGTATCGCCTTCCTTCACCCCAACCGCGCGCCAGTGAAGGCCAATGCGAACGGAGTAAATGGGCCGTTTTGTATGGACCCGTTTGAATTCGAGCGACTCATGATAGGGATCGTTCTTCCAGAGTTCATAGGCGCGTTCTGCTTGACGTTGGATGGCGCGAGGCAGGGCCTCGAACGCCCTCCAAAATCGTCGGGATGCGAAAGAGGTCACGAAAGGGAACTCGCTTAGTCGAATTTCAAGGGCGTTGCCAAACCTTGATGCAACTCTTGCAACGCCTCGTCGGCCAGGCGTTCTAATTGGTCCTGGGACTTCGCAAATGCTTCGCTCCATTTGCGCTCGGCAATCATTTCTTCGAGGATAAGCGCCGCAAGCGCATCCTGATCGCGCTCGGGAAGTTTGTTGGCTTCCCCGATGGCCCGTTCGAGTAGCTGTGTCATACTTAAGCAACCGAGCCTGAACGCGCAAAAGTTCTACGCCTATTACCGTAGCAGCATCACCGGCGCTTTTTCCACGCGCCCATTCATCCGCACGAGGCACTCGTACATGCCATCCGGCAGGCCACCGGTGGGTTCCCAGCGGAACTCGTGCTCGCCCGCGGCGAGTTCGCCGGAGAAGAGGTGCGCGACTTCGACGCCGAGTTGGTTGACGATGGAGATGTCGGAGTAGCCGTAAGCAGTTATAGGCACTCGGTGTGAGCGAGTCTTGTTCAGCGAGTGTGCGTGAGAAGGACCTTTGTATCTATTGTAATTCAGCATTTTCGACGAGAAGAGGAGATCACGTTCCTCCACAATCCTTCTTCAAACGAAACCGCGGATTTGCGCTTCTACAAGTCCCATGTTGCATCGAGTGTAATAATAAAGTTAGTTCCATTGACCAAAGATCAGAAACTTTATCGTTGCGCTTGATCAAAATTCAACGCATCCGATCTTGACAGAAGAACTTCATGCCACTATGGTAAGAGATTGGGAAGATCCCGGCAGAGCACGGCAGTTTGTTCGGCATTTCGTGGATATTGAGGCCATCAAGAATTCGAATGCAGGCCAATTCAAGCCACCAGAAGAAATGACTGATCGGGAATTTGAAGCATTAAAAATTCCACTTCAGACCGATTTTATCTTGCAGGAGTTTGGGGAAAGAATGATAAGAGCCTTATTCTACAATGACTATGGAGTTCGCATTACTGGCAGATTTCAAAGAAAAGTACGGCTTAAGAGCCAACTGAATGAACCTCTCGTTCAGGAGGTAGAGGCGCTAAAAGCAGTGTATCCGCTACATTCATTTGGAGGCAATGCATTTCGTTGGTTTACTGTGTGGAACAAACCCAAAGGAACGCTAATCGGATGGATGCAATTTTATGAAGGAACAGAAATCGTCACACTTCTGGGAGCGGAACAACTTTTGGAAGGGCGATGAGGGAATTCCATATTTTGTAACCAAATCTTTTAGAAAATCATGGAAACAACGGAGCAAATTACAAATTCTGACTTTGAGGAGGCATTTCTCAAAGTGGAACCAAAGAATCAGAAAATTCTTCGTAAGCGTGCGGAACGAGCGAATGAGACACTTCCAGCGGGCGAGCGAGTGCTTGCTGTTTCCGAATTCTTCTCGCTGGGTGTTGCTTCAGGGATAATAATGGTTACGAACAAGAAGGTGATTGTAGATAAAGGCCCGAAGGCTGAATATCCGCACGTCGAAATGGGGCCGGTTTCTTCCGAAGGAAGAGCGATCAACCTCAATTTTCAGGGGAGAGCCATCACAATTCAGAAGCTTCCAGAAGGTCGTGTTGCGGAAATAACGGGGCTAATCGCAGAACAAATTGGTTTGGCGACAGAAGGGAATGACGAACGGCGAGGGTCGGGTTTTAGCGAAGCAGTTGAGAAGGCGTTCTTTCAAATCGATCCGAAACATCAGAAATTTTTACGTGCAGCTGCACGTGAAGTTGAGAGCCGTCTTCTGCCTGGTGAAAACGTTTTGGCGATGTGTGAGCACGATGTTGCTAATATCGGACTTCTTACAGTTACGGATAAACGCGTAATTTCTGTGTCCGGGAGCACGGAAGAATACTTCCATGATATAATCGGCTCTGTTCAGTCTGTCGGGCGTTATCTTACGCTCTACGTGCAAGGCAAGCAAGTTAACTACCCACACGTTGCGAAAGATCGCATAGCGGAAATTACGTCGCTAATTTCTCAGCAGATAGCGAAAGCTCGCGTGCCTCAACAGGCAGCACCCACTGGAACAGGTGTTGATATTGTGAGTCAACTCGAAAAGCTCGCCGACCTAAGGGCTAAGGGAATCCTTACTGACGATGAATTTACAACCCAGAAGGCGAAATTACTGAGCCAGTCGTAGCCGTATTCCCTCAAGTTCCTGCGCCTCCAGTCGCAACTCCGCCAGAACCGGGATTTTCCACTCGCTCGTCTGTTCCATGCGCTTGATGAAGAAGAGGATTTCGAGATTTTCCACGGTGTTCGTCTTCGGGTTCAGCCGTTCAAGGTGCATGGGTTCCTACGGCACTTGAATTCGGCGAGAACGGTTGTACCACCATGAGCAAGGAACTTCAACAGGTGATGGGCGAGGCTCTCGCATTGGATGTTGAGAGTCAGGGAATTTTGGTTGACAAACTGATGGTGAATCTCGCTCACGCCGAGCCGGCATTTCTCGATGAGTGGTTGGCAGAATCAGCGCGCCGATTCGAAGCCTACGAGCGCGGCGAGGAAACTGCGGTCGATATGGATGAGGCCATTGAAACGATTCGGCGGCAACTTCATCGATGAAAGTACGTTTGCTTTCTCGCGCAAACAAGGAGATCGCTTCTGCAGCCCAATTTTATTTGGAAGAGGCTGGTGCGCGAATAGCGGATCGATTCCTCGATGAACTCAAAGCTGCCCGAGCGAATATAGCAGAAGCGTCGGAGCGATATTACATTTATCGCGGGGAAATCCGTGTTGCGCGTCTTATTACTTTTCCCTATTCGATTTACTTCCGAGTAAAGACGGAGGAGATTGTCGTGGTTGCGGTCAGTCATGATTCCCGACGGCCGGGGTACTGGCGAGACCGGCTTTAATGGAAGATTCCAACTTGCGAGGAGCTCGGGCTCATGCTGCCAGCCGCGAGTCCGCCAGCACCGGGATTTTCCGGTCGCTCGTCTGCTCCATGCGCTTGCTGAAGCATAGGATTTTGAGCTGGCACCAACCCTCCACCACGCAGGTTATTCTTTTATGGATCGAACCTACGAACAGCTTCGCGCCGAGGTGCTGGAACTCGACCGGGAAAGCCAGGGAAAATTAGTCGAGGAGATCGAGGAACAATGGTCTGCGGAACTCGACGATGAGGCTTACGCCGAAGCCACACAGCGCATGGAAGCTTATCGGCGTGGTGAGGCGACGACAGTACGTGCGGAAGAATCGGTTGCGCGCGCGGAAAGTAATCGCGGATTATAGGAACTCCCATTCGTGACATTCCGCGTAGAATCCGGGGCCGATAACGAATTATGCGGCTCGAATCGGCGGTCTTCCATTAAACTCTTAGCGCATAGGCATCACCTGCGCCTTCTCCACCTACACATTTATGCGGACGAGGTATTCGTACATGTCATCAGGGCAGCAAGTTTGCAACGATGGAGCTATGCTGGCCGGTTATCGGAAGAATAGAAAATTACAAACACGGTCCCTTTCCAGCGGTTTCAATTCCCGATTATCCGAAGCAACAAAAATACCATGAATCTTTTTGGCATACGCGACGCCAAAAGCGTCCGCAAGCGAGAGCCGTTTATAGTTAGCCTTGAGATGTGCTGCTACCTTCCAAATTATGGGATCGGCTTCTTCGACAATTTCAATACCATAGGATAAAATATCGGCGAGCACTTGATTGGCCAAAGACTCTCCATTTTTTCTCTCGAAATGATAATATACCTCGCAGGAGTTTACAACGTGCATGCTGATTGAAGCACGAGGCGTCACCAGAAGATCGGAAATAAAAATACCACCTTCTTCTCCATCGAAATATGCGATGAGAGAATTCGCATCGAGTACGTAATTCATTGCCTACGGTGTGCCCAATACACGGAACGATCTTCCTCCAAATCGATTTCTTCCTTCTTATTTTTTTGGAATTCCTTTGTTCCGCCGGTCAGGCCACGGTACTTGCCAAATCCTGCCTTGACGCGGGCGACTCGTTCCTCCTGTGTGAGTTCGCTCCAGGGTTTCAGCCGCGTTGTTTTCGTTTTCATGGATACAAGAACAGCCAGCACGACCAGAATAGGTTCGAAAAAATACTATCTCATTAGTACCACCGCCGACTTCTCCACGCGCCCATTCATCCGCACGAGGCATTCGTACATCCCATCCGGTAGTCCGCCGGTGGGTTCCCAGTGGAATTCGTGCTCGCCCGCGGCGAGTTCGCCGGTGAAGAGGTGCGCGACTTCGACGCCGAGTTGGTTGACGATGGAAATTTGTTCAAGAATTAAACAAGCGCTGTGTAACAAATTGGGCATTGGCGTGTTCTTATAGCAGAGCTATAGTTTGCATGATGCCATGTTATCGTACGCCCCGTCGATGACTTCTCGATTCGAACCCGAACGCTCGCGCGTCTTCGGGGAGATGTGCCGCGAATTTGGGCGAAAAATTCCAAGGGCGGAAATTGCAATTGCCGTGGATGAGGCATGCGAGGAATGGTACGGCGCGAACGCTGCGGAACGAATTGAGAACAGTGAATCGCGATATGGATACGTACGCCGTGCTGCGAGGGATCAGCTACTTAATATTCTTCGGAGAAAGCAGCATGAAATTTCCATTACACATTTACGAGCCGAGCTGGAACGAAATGGCAATACCGAATGGGATCCCGATGCGCATGACGGGGCCGATGCCGCGCGCGATTGGAAGGGCGACTTGCGATGGCTGCTGAAAAAGATTCCCAAGGGATGGCGGCGCGTTGAGGAACTATATCGGATTGAGGGATACTCGGAAGATGACATTGCCGAGATGCTGGGCAGAACGAAGAAGGCAATTTCCCGCATTGTGGAAAAAGCAGAAAAACGGATGGAAGAATTGGGAATTAAATATCTGGGTTACCCCCCCCCCAACAAGAATCGCGCCAATCGAAATAATAATAATTCGAAGAAAGGTTAAATTCAGGAGGGGAAATTTGGCGTTTCGCGTGCCTATACAGTAAGCGCTCGCCTCAAGCCCGCGCCCAGAGCCATCGCTCGACGGAGGAAGCCGAAAATCCGGAAAAGAGTAGGCGCAGAATAGGAAGGAAGTAAAATGGCACTGGCCCCTTACAACCCCTGTTGCTCGCCATCGATGACGACAACAGTCACCACAACCTGCTGCATTTCCATATGCTCCGCGCAGAGTTGGTACGAATTGCAGCAAGCACAGCCGATGAATCCCTTTGACCTGATCCAGAATGCAACGATCGGGGGCACGGCGGGAGTATCGACCAACAGCAACAATTATAACAATTCGACCTGGGCCGCGAACACCGTGGGCCTTAGCGCCGCGCCACAGTGCTCGGCACTCGAGACGACGAATGCGCAAATGACGGCCGACGCAGCACAGTGGAATTTTTCACACATGACGAGCAATTCCGCTTCGACGATTCCACCACCACTACTGAACCACGTTTATATGCGCGGCGGACCGCAGTGGGCCATGACTTTGCCGCTCAGTTTTGGCGCAACGACTTACACGAACTTGCAGCTCAGCCTTCTGCACAACGCCGCAACCCGCGGTGACGCGCAGGGGACCGTACCCGTAATTCAGTGGACCGGAAGCTTTTCCGGTAACACGACGCTTAGCCTTACGCTGAAGAATTTTGGCAGATACACGCTCGGCCTTCGCTGCGATACGGGTTCTGCTGTGAGCATGTATCAAAGCGATTGGATCATTGTGCCGTAACGGATAGGGTACTTCACGAGCATGACGGCTTGGCTCCCTCCGGGGTCGAGCGGTTTGCCTATACGTATATAACAAACGGCGATGGTCTGTAGAGCAGCACCGATTTCAAGCTGGTACGACTGGCAAAACACAATGCCAGCCGATCCGCTCGGTATCCTGGCGAATGCCGAATTGGTGATGGGCGCGAACAGCGATCAGGGCGTTTTCGTCTTTAGCTCGACATTCAGCACGCCGCCGGTGCCGCCAAACTTGCTAAAGATCGTTGGAGGAAGGGTGATAGATTCGACCGGGCCAACGACACGTGGTGTACTCATGAACCCGCTTACAACGCTCGTCGTTGGCGCATCGGATAATCCGGATCGCATCGAGATCGACTTTAATCAGCCACCTGATGGCGGAACCGTGACGACTTCGAGTTTTATCGTGAATGGCATAGCAAGTGGTATCGCAGGCGGGGGAACGATTTCGTTTCCTTTCCCGACGACCGTGCGGTTGCAGCTTACGAGGGCGCTTGGGGCCGACACGTATGCGGTCCAATTAAATGGAACTTCTACGCCCGTTATTACTGTGGGAGGTGTTGCAATGGATGGCGAGGCTACTCAATTACCGAGTGGTAACGGCGTGCCGGGGGGAGATTTTCTTTTCGGTGTCAACGTTGTTTCCGGAACGCAACCACTGCCACCGGCAGCTCCGCCGCTAAGGGCCGCGTCGTACTGGAACCCTTCGCAGATCGCGATTACATCGCCGCCGGTTTGCGTGGCGCTGGAAACGACCAATGCTCAGAAAGCTGCCGATGCGGCAGCTTGGAACTTTAGTTACCTTACCGCGTTGCTCGGACCGACCGTGCCACCGCCCATACCCGATACGTTGTATATTAGGGCCGGAGAAGAATGGCGCATGGATATTCCGATGAATTTGGGATACCTGAGTTATCCGGAACTCCTTGTTAGCATTATCAGCAATGCTGCTACGCGTGGCGATTGCCAGGGGACGGTGCCAGCTATTCTCTTCAACAGCCGCATCTATTCGGGCGATGTAACGCTCCGCGTAACGGTGAAGCAGCCCGGTAGCTACAGCATGGGCATCCGTGCCATCGATGTGAATGGATATTACAGCATGTATAATTCCGCGTGGGTGGCAGTACCATAAAACTTAGAGCTTAAGAGAGCATGATTAGGAGAAGGAACTATTCAGCGGTAGTAGCGGCAAGCCTCGCACTCATGGGCTTGTTTGCGTTCCATGCCCATCGAGCGTGTGCGCAAGGTTCGTGGGCGACGGCATCCTCTGTAGGCTTTACGCCACGATATGGAATGGCGGCCGAAGCGGTTAGCGGCAAGATTTACGTGATGGGTGGTGTTACCGATACTGGAATCTTCACTGGCATTGAAATTTACGATCCTGCAACGGACTCCTGGAGCACGCCTGCGACTACAGGAGACTTTATTGCACGCAGGGGCTTTACCGCAT
>JAKAIL010000281.1 GCA_021825235.1 Bacteroidota bacterium
TGCATCCGACGCTGCGGACGGAGTCTGATCCGGATTTTCGGTAATGCCGGGCTGGGCCTGCTTATGGCGCATAAGTAAGAGCACGAGAAGACAAACGCCGATCGTTACACAGGAATCGGCCACATTGAAGACGGGAAACATATTTCGATGGAACCCGAAGTCGATGAAATCCACGACTCGGCCATAGAACAGCGGAGCTTCATGGTATATAACACCATAAAACACTCGATCGATGAGATTCCCCACAGCCCCACCTAAAATCAGAGCAAGCGCGATTCGCTCGCCAATTCGCAGCCGTTCGAGATTTCGCTTTAGATAAATGAGGATCGCAACCGAGGCAACGATTGAGAAGACCGCAAATACCACTTTGAAACCGGGAATTGTAATCCCAAATGCAATCCCGGGATTTTCAATGTACGTGATGCGGAAGATATCGTCGATGAGAGGTAACGAATGTCCATACGGAATTCCTTCCAGTGGCAGCCAGGGCCACGGCGAACCCTTGACCATCATTTTAGTAATTTGGTCAAAGAGAACGACCAGAAAGGAAATCCAGAGAACGGCCATCGGAAAAAAGTGCTAACGTGCTGAAGTGCTACGTGCTAAAGTCCGCAGAAAAATCAATCTCAATAAATGTAAAAAAATTTATTAAATTTAATAAACTAAGCCCGGTAGCAGCACTTAGCACCTCCGCACTTAATCAAGGCTCACGGGCTGTTCTTCCATATCGTGGAAGCCACCGCCACCATTGCTCACCTTGCGGACCTGTGTCCGGTTCTTGCAATCGACGTGTTTCTGAGTGATCGGCACCGCTTGTAAGCGTTCTTTCTCAATCAAATTCCCGCAGACGACGCATATACCATAGGTTCCTCGTTCAATGCGCTCCAGCGCTTCCTCGAGCTTTTTAATATAGTCGCTCGTGCGCTGGGCATGAAGGAATGTCTTCTCGCGCTCGATGGCATCCGTTCCCTGCTCGGCCGTGTGCAGCGAATAGGTCTGGTTATCGGCTTCGAACTCCCCGGACGTGTCGAGAATATTCTGACTCAAAATATCAAATTCTTCACGCGCATCCTGCTGCTGCTCCGTTATAAGCTTCCGGAACATTTCAAGGTCCTTACGGCCATATCGTTCCTTAGCCGTGGCAAGAATTTCCGCATCGTCAGCTCGAAGGCGCATGGCTGGAGCCGTACGCGTGGCGGGCTGCACGATTCCCCCGCCGGGCATTACTTCTTTTGGTGTCTCTTTCGAATTAGTTGGCATATTTAATTTCTTGTTATGAGGTTGAGCAGTGCCCATTCCATTGGTGTTGGCCGCCTGGGGCCTTGCCGGAGATGATACGGCAATCTTTGCACCAATGGGCGTCTGACCTTTCGACGCGGCTGATAATTTACCCTTAGTTGGCGATGACTTAGCGGTTTTGGCTACGGCTTTTGCCGCCATTTTATGAATCACCGGCTGCCTTACTGCTGCTTTCGCTCGCGTAGGCGCTTTCGCCGCAGCCTTGACAGCGCGAGTAGCAGTTTTCGCTTTGCTGGAAGCAGCTTTCGCTGGAGTCAGCTTCGCCGATCGTGTGGTCGTTCGCCCCGTCGATCCGATGCTCTTTCCCGATTTCACTGGCCGTTTCGACGACGCCTGCTTCTTTGCTTTCGCCATGTTGTGTTGGACTCCCTTCAATTAAATTTCAACTCCGACATACCTTGTCAGAAGGAAATTTTGAAAACGGATGAGTCAAAACAACGCCAGCGATGAAAGAATCCGAGAATTTCTTGGTCTGAAAACAACCATCTTTAGAACCGGACCAGCCTGATTACAGCAGGCTGATCGAAGATATCCACTTCCGAGGAGGCAGTGCCACTAATTCCAGCACCGTCGGTCGAAAGTTGCTCTGCTAAGGTCTCCTGCTGGATAAATCCGGAATGAGAACGAATAGCTTCCAATATCTGCCCGGAGTTCGATGTCACAAAAATTCTGATTCGATCCGTCACATCGAAGCCCGAATCTTTGCGAAGATTTTGCACGCGGTTAACGAACTCGCGGGCAATGCCTTCACTTTGGAGTTCGGGCGTCATTGCAGTGTCAAGCGCAACGGTCATGCCGCCCAGGCTCGAAACCAGCCAGCCTTCCACATCCTCGGCCGTGATATCGAGATCGCCGCGTTCTAACGTAACCGTTGCACCGTCCACTTCCACCGGCAATGTACCAGAGGATTGATAAGCGCGAATTTCATCCTGCGTCAGCTTCTGTATTCTGGCAGCAACAGCCTTCATTGCCTTACCAAGTCTCGCGCCAAGCGCTTTGAAATTCGCTTTCGCTTTCAGCTTGATGACATCGGAGTCACCCGCCTCGACATATTCTACATGCTTAACATTAATTTCGTCGCGGATTACGTCTTCGACTTTACGAAGTTCCACGATCTCTGCTCGGTTCGCAACCGGAATTAAGATCTTGGAAAGCGGCTGGCGCACACGAATGCGAGCCCGCTCCCGCATTTGACGAACGAGGGAAGAAATTATTTGGGCCGATTCCATCCGCCGTTCGAGCGACAGATCGATCAGCGTGTTATTTACTTCGGGATAGTGCGCGAGATGCACCGAATCCTCGCTTCCAGCGAGGGCTGAATAAAGCCAGTCCGAAAAAAAGGGTGCAAGCGGGGCCATGAGCTTCGAGACCGTGGCAAGGCATTCGTATAGCGTATCGTAAGCTGCTTGTTTGTCCGCGCCTTGCTCGCCTTTCCAGAAGCGGCGACGATTGCGGCGAACGTACCAGTTCGAAAGTTGCTCCGTTACGAATTCCTGAATGGCGCGGGCGGGTCGAGTTAACTCGTACCGGTCCAAGTCTATACGACATTCCTTGACGAGCGAATTCAGCTTGGAAAGAATCCAGCGGTCAATCTCCGGTCGTTGGTCGGCCAGAGACGGCTGACCGACAGCAGGCGAAGACGCCTGCTCGCGAACATAGCCATCAATGTTGGCGTAGAGGGCGAAGAATCCGTAAGTATTTGTGAGCGTTCCGAAAAGCTTGCGCTCCAGTTCGCCCAAATCATCTTCATTGAACGATCGAGGTTTCCAAGGAACGGACGCGGAAAGCAAATACCAGCGAGTTGCGTCCGCAC
Source organism: Bacteroidota bacterium (assembly GCA_021825235.1). Taxonomy (GTDB): domain Bacteria; phylum Bacteroidota; class Ignavibacteria; order Palsa-1295; family Palsa-1295; genus PALSA-1295. The sequence continues at coordinate 3,113 of JAKAIL010000281.1, forward strand.
CGTACTTCGTCATCACGTCGAACGGATTTACGATGTTGCCCTTCGATTTCGACATTTTCTGCCCCTGTTTATCGAGCAGCATGTCGTTGACAATTACATTTCGGTACGGCGCTTTCCCAAAGAGAAACGTGTTGATCGCGTGAAGCGTGTAAAACCAGCCGCGTGTTTGGTCAACTCCTTCGGAGATATAATCCGCAGGATAATCGGGCGGCAGCTTCCCTGCCTCCATAAAATGGTGCTGCGCAAACGGCATGGAACCCGAATCGAACCAGACGTCGATGACTTCGGGGGTTCGGCGAAGAAGTCGGCCACTTCCGGCAGGACCTTTAAAAACAATACTATCTACATAGGGCTTATGTGGATCAAAACCAACGAGCGATGAGATTTTTTCGAGTTTATCGCCTACTTCTTTGCACGCACGAAAATCCATACCCCTTACTTGTACTGTCTGGAGAAAGTCCTGAAAACTGGCCGGGCAAAACGAAATATCACCATCTGTCCAAATCGGAAGTGGTGTGCCCCAAAATCGCTCTCTCGATAGTCCCCAATCTTTCAATTCCTCGAGCCAGTTCCCAAATCGGCCATCGCGGATTTCCGGCGGCTGCCAATTGATCTTTTGATTTTCGGAGATAAGCTTGTCTTTGTATTCCGTGACACGGATGTACCACGAATCCCGCGCATAATAAAGCAGCGGGCTGTCGCAGCGCCAGCAGAAGGGATACGTATGCTCGATCGTCTCGCGGCGATAGAGCAGGCCTTTCTGCTTGAGCTCCTGCATGATGTCAGGATCGGCATCCTTAAAAAACTTTCCATGGTATGGGGAGGAGCTAAGCTTTACCGTTCCATCGCCCTTGACAGTGATCACCGTCGGAAACTGCTCGCGCTGAGAAACGCGGTAATCGTCTTCTCCAAATGCAGGGGCCTGATGGACGATGCCAGTTCCGTCTTCCGTCGACACATAGGTATCGGCAACAATACGGTAGGCGGTATCGAGTTGCGGCACTACCCATTTCCATTCCTCGCTTGTAAAAAGATAATCGAAGAGAGGCTCATATCGCTCGCCTCCGAGTTCTTTCCCCTTTTTGCGATCTACAATTTCGACGTCACCCTCAAGTTTGCCGATGAGCGCCTCGGCGAGGACGAGCCGTTCGGTCTTATCCTTGCGCTTGTTGATAAGCGTAACGTATTCGACATCGGGATGCACCGCAAGCGCGACGTTGGCAAGCAATGTCCAAGGAGTCGTGGTCCAGGCGAGGAAATATTCTTCTTGCTGAACGTTCTTGCGGCGGAACTTTACAAACACGCTGGGATCCTTCGCAATATCATAG
>JAKAIL010000040.1:0-15413 GCA_021825235.1 Bacteroidota bacterium
GATCTGTGCAATTCAATTATAGAATGAAGAATTAGGCATTGATTCTCTCTGCCCAGACTTATTCTAAGCAATGCAGGGCCGGATAACCGTTACGTTGCCGCGGAAGTTCTCTTCGATTCCATTCCATCGTTAAAAACTGCCTGTTGCTGCAAAAGATGGATGAGATGATGTTCATGGAAATCCATCGCAAGAGGCTGGATGAGCGTTTTCAGCGTTTCGTAAAAATTCGGGCCATATTTATTGAGAAAATAGGCTAAGTTAAGTTCTCGCTCCTGTAATTCGCCGGAGGGCAGCAGTGCCGCGAGCAGTTTATCCAGTTGGGCTTTGGTGGAGGCATGGCGCTTGCGTTCGGCCGATAGCGTCTTGTGTTCGAAATCGCGCATGGCGGTCAACACTTTTCCCTTTAGGCTCGTGAGCGCGCCATCGAGCGTTGGGTCTGCATGGCGGACAATCTCCCGCAGAGATTCCAGGGTTCCGTCTGTTGCTTCGATCGCGCTCGCGAACTTCGGAGCAAGATCGGATTCTATCATCGCATCGAAAAGCGCGATATTTCTGCCGTGCGCCTCCGAAAGAACGTCTTCGGCTGTGATTCGGAATTTTTTCAGAATGCGTTCGAGCCGTTCTTCAATAATGGTCGCAGTAAAACGGGGCCGAATAAGCGGCATCGGCAATCCGGCCCATTCGTACGCGGGCTTGAACTGGGCGAAATAAGCGATCTCTCCCGGGCCAGCGACGTATGCAATCGTGGGCAAAAGACTATCCTGATACAATGGCCGCATAACTACATTCGGGCTAAACCGCTCCGGTGCCGTTTCCAGCGTTTCGAGAAGTTGCGAAAGCGTAAAGGTCTTTCGTGTTCCTTGCAGGAAAAAGCTGCGTTCCGTGCCTTCGTTTTTGTTGTGCAGGGACTGTTCGCGCTCCACAATTGGCAACCGGTCACCCTCTTCGGTGATATAAAACAAGTTGAGAGCGCGAGGCTTTACCTGGGCATGGTAGTCGGACTCCAGTTTTTCCGAGGCGAGTATGATTTGGTCGGAAAGTTGGGGCGAAGCCTCGATCTCCTTACGGAATAATTCCTTACCAAGCGATTTGAGTTCGTGCGAGTTAGCATCGATCACAAGCAATCCATCGTTGCCAAAGTAATGGATTAAAAGTGCTGCGAAAGCGTGAGCGATGGAACGGCCCGGTACATAAAGCTGCTGGAAGGTTTGAAGGACTTCTGCTGTGAATTCGGTTTGCGGAAGAGCCAATTGCAATCCGGAAAAAAATTGCTGTATTGGGCCATCCTCAAGTGGTAGCGGACCTGCTTGTTTGTGCCATTGTTCTCCTGGATTTCCGGAGAGGGCTGACGGTAAATATCGGACCATCATCGGTTCTCCCTCTGCCGAAAGAACGGTCACGGATGAAATTTCCTCGATGTCATGATCTTCGGTTTCGATCCAGAACACGGGAACGAAGGAAAACTGTGGAAACTGCTCAGAAAGCGAACGGGCTGCTTCGACGGCGGTGATCGCTTTGTAAAAGGTATAAAGCGGTCCGCCAAGAATTCCGGCTTGCTGGCCTGTAACCACGGCTAAGATATCGGGCTTGGACAGGCATTCGAGACTTTTTTCCTCGGCAGCGGTGAGTTGGCCGAGTGAGGAATGCAGCGACCGAATTGTGCGAACGACTGTTTTTCGGTGCTCGCTCGGCAAAGCTCGTTCACGAACAAGCCTCGCATCGATAATTTCCCGCAGTGATTCGTGCGGAGCCTCCGGCGAAATCGAGAAGAAATTGCGGATGGCGCTGGAGTCATACCGCGCGGTATAGTCCTTTACCAGTGGTGTAAAGTAGGGAAGTGAGGTAATGTCCATTCTTGCAGTCGGTGGCGATCTTGTTTTCCTAAACATTCAATGCGGGCGAATCGCTTCTTCCGAACGGTTGGATGGATAAAAAGAGGTTCGGCGTTTGTTCTACCGGATTGCGAATGATCGGAACGTACATCTGTGGCGTATGCGGTGAGGAAATTGAAACCCTTGTGGACGAATCGCAGGGATTGGCACAGGAATACATCGAGGACTGCGCCGTGTGCTGCCGCCCCAATGTACTGCGAGTTAGCATCGACCCGGAATCCGGCGAAGTAACCATCGAGGCTTCCTTTGAAGAATAGTCGTTACGTTCCCAGACACAGCGAAGAATAATAATTATTATGGCAGAAGACATGTCGAAAATGCTGGAGAAGCTCCAGCAATTGCAGGAACAAATGCAGCGCGTTCAGGACGAACTCGCTATGAAATCCGTAACCGTCGAGTCCGGAGGCGGAGTGGTCCGCGTGACCGCGAATGGTAAGTCTCAGATCCTGAAGATAGAAATCGAGAAGGAAGTCATCGATCCGAACGAGAAGGAAATGCTCGAGGACTTAGTTGTAGCCGCTGTTAACCGCGCTTTGGAACGGGCAAAAGAAGTTGCGGACACTTCTATGTCCGATGCGGCGCGTTCCATGTTGCCGCCGGGTTTTCCTCTGCCATAAATTTGAATGCTATATACTTCGCCTGCTCTTGAAAGCGTTATTGAACGGCTTTCACGTCTTCCAACGATTGGCCGCAAAACGGCCCAGCGCCTTGCACTTTATTTGCTGAAACAGCCGTGCGAAGAGGTATCCGCGCTCGCCGAGGCGATAGGTACACTTCAGCAACGTGTCCGAACGTGCAGCATTTGCTCCAATATCACCGAAGAGGATCCGTGCCCGATTTGCCGCGATCCGCGCCGGGATCAATCTGTTATTTGTGTGGTCGAGGAACCCAACGATGTACTCGTTATCGAGCGGACGAATGAGTTCAAGGGACTTTACCATGTGCTTGGCGGATCGCTTTCACCACTCGAAGGAGTGGGACCAGAAGAGCTAAAGATTCGAGAATTGCTCGCTCGGCTTCGAGCTGAAGATGGCGAACCCGTCCGCGAAATCATTCTCGCGATGGACCCCAATGTGGAAGGGGAGGCCACCACGCTTTACCTTGCGAAGCTTGTTTCGCCGCTGGTGGAGCGGGTTACGCGCATCGCACGCGGAATTCCTATTGGCAGTGATCTGGAATATGCCGATGAAGCTACGCTCGCCCGTGCCTTGGAAGGCCGCACAACTGTTTAAATATGAAATCGCCTGCTATTGACCCGTACCGTATCTTTTTCCCTCTGGGAATCTTCATTGGATTTGCCGGGGTCTCCGTCTGGCCGCTTTTGTATTTTGGATTGATTCAGGGCTATTGGGGCCTTTCCCATGCGTTTCTTCAATCCGATGGGTTCCTGCTTTGCTTTATTGCCGGCTTTCTGCTGACAGCAATTCCCAGGTTTACAGGAACCGAAAATCCATCGCTCATTAGCCAACTGGTTATTGCGATTGCTGTCATTGCCGGCGCAATCTTTCTCGAATTTCAATCGTATGCAATTGCGCAAACGCTGTTTTTCATTGCTTATGTAATGCTGGTGGTCCTTGTTCTTGCACGGTATGCGCGGCGCGAGAATAATCCGCCGAGTACCTTCCCGCTCATTGGCTTTGCCTTAATTACAGGCCTGTTGGGAGCGTTGGTTAATATGATCGCGGCCTGGGGCTGGATCGATTCCGGCTGGGTACTGGCTGGTAAACGCTCGCTTACCGAAGGCATGACACTCATGCTCGTGCTCGGTGTTGGCGGTTTTCTTGGCGCTCGATTGCTCGGATTCGATCAGTTTTCATTCACGCAAATTGGCGGAGCGCAGACCGGCGTTTCTAAAAAGCTACGTTCCCCCGGAGTGCTGTACATACTCGCCGGAGCGATAATCTTTTTCTCCATCGCTGCAGAGTATGGCTTTGGTTGGGAGTGGATGACCTTCGTTCGTGCTGCTGCAGCCACCATAGTAATTGCAGTGACTTTGATGCCCTGGAAGCTGCCCGTAGTACGAACGACACTTGCCTGGTGCGTATGGACCGCAAATCTGCTTCTCCTCATCGGGTTGTGGCTCGTGGCATTTCTACCCGTGTACCGGATCGATATGTTGCATGTCATGTTTATCGGCGGCTTTACCTTACTCATATTTGGTGTAGGGATGCGTGTGTCTCTATCTCACGGTGGGCATGGCCTTTCGAGTGAGAAGAAAAACTGGCCACTGCGGATTGGCCTTACCTGTGGCGCAATTGCAATGCTGGCGCGGGCTGGAGCTCCGTTCGCTCCCGCCTCTTATCCCATGCACCTGATGTTGGCGGGAATTTTGTGGATGGTCGCGCTGGCAATCTGGGGATGGCGGCTTCTCAGACTAATTATCTTCACGAAACGAGCGAACGGCTGAAGCCCGCGCGTTCCAGTGCTCGCCCTGCGGATTCCATTGCAAGGACTGGGTTGATAGTTTTCGAAAAGGGGACTGGTGACATCGCTCCTATCGTCTGAATAATGCGAGCGACTTCTGCATTGTCCAGTAGCGTATCACATACTGCATAAGCACCGAGCGGACCGTCTTCCAACGGATTGTGGGACTTCAGAACGGTTTGCAACGCCTGGAGCAATTTCAGATTTGGTGGCGGAACCACGAGTGCAGCAATTGCGCCATGATCGAGCCTGAGCTTGGCGGCAATAGCAAGCGGTTCGCCATTATTAGCTTGTTTTGCTGCCGGAAGCAAGAGCGTCTCCTCTATTCGGATATGGAGCAGCATCCCGTTTTTGAATGCATTGTAATTCGGTGAGGTTATGGAAGCGCCTGCCTGGAGCGACTCCTGCTCCACAACGCGTGCGAGCAGCTTGTCCAGCCGCTCATGATCTGCTGTAAGATATTCTGTAATAGTCACGATGAAGTACCCAGTAGTTCATTCACGGCTTGCGATACGATCTCCGGATTATGAGGAGCAATTCCTTCCTGGCGTAGCATCATATGGCCTGCCCGAAGGTAACATCGGAGTGGGTAAAGTCACTTCCGTGCCATTCTTTGTATTGCACGTTGAGCAACGCCGCGATAGTTCGCACATCGCCCTTCGCGGCATGTAAAAGTACCCAATTGGTATCGAGGTCTTGCTCCTGATAAAATTCTCGTAAACGCCCGGCAGTGTCGCGCACATCGTCGAAGGAAATGAGAGTATATTGCACTCTTCCTAAGCCTGAGGCCAATACCTTTGACTCCGCCGCCTTGATTTGCTGGGTAATGATCGGACAAGCGGCCGGGCAATGGGTGTACACCATTGCTATTACGCGAATTTTTCCGTGCAACGATTGCCAGGCTACCACCTGGCCATTTTGATTCTCAAGATTGAGATTGACATCGTAAATGGATCCAGCTTGTGTCGTGGCGGCTTTTACAGTGGTATCTAGTCTGGATCCCGGCTGCCTTTGTGATGAACACGAAAGCGCAAGTGGAATTAAAGATATGCAAAGAAGGGAAGTTAGTTTGTTTTTCATTGTACGCATCGGAATCCAAGTTGGTCGTTTACATCGTTCGCTTTGAGGCTGTTACGAAGCGCGAAGCGCATGAAGGTCGCGTAGTCCATAGGATCGAGTGCCCCGGCGGCACCGGCTCCGCACAAGGCACCCAGATTCGCTCCGCTCTCGGAAGGAATAATGATGCTATTAAAATCTTCTACCCACTCCCAGACTTGCCCAAACAGGTCACAAACTCCGTAAGCATTTTGGTTAACCATTCCAACTTCGGACAGATCAGTCGTATTGGGCCTGCAATACCATTTTAGAATAAGAGCTTGCCGCGCGGCGCCGTTTGCTTTGACGGGCTTCACGATTGGTGCCTGCGCAGCATATTCCCATTCTGCGATGGTCGGTAATCGTTTGCGCTTCCAGGCAGCATAGGCGCGAGCGGCAAACCAGGAAACATCGGCCACAGGTTTATATGCAAGTGACTCGTCACCAATATCAAAATCGCTTCGCCACTTCTTCAGATAGCCGGGCGCTGCGAGCATACTCGAAACCGCAGAGCGACGCCATTCGGGATTAGCTTTAACAAATTCGAGAAATTCCGCATTTGTCACAGGAGTGGCATCCATCAGCAATGCTTCGACCCGCTCGGAATCAATCCCAATCACTTTATAGAACGGATGGTAATAGCCGGCTGGAATGCGGATCATCTCGTTCGAAAGTCGCTGCGCCCCTTTCTGCGCTCGTGCGGTTGGAAGGGGGATAATCCCAAAAGCAAATACGCACGAGACGAAAAAGGCGAAGCGCTTCATTGGCAGAACTTAAAACTATTGCCCGCCTGTCGAATCGGGAGTATAATTCTCGTACTTCTGCTGGTGGGAATAGATCGCCGAATCTTCCGCTCCGGTAGCTACGATGTCACCCATCGCACCCTGGTTGAATGTTCGGAAAATGGCATGGTCCACGATATGATACGTCCCCGGAACCAAAACTTTGAACTCGACGATGGTCGCACCGCCCGGCGGAATCAATGTCGTCTGTACGTAGTGATTAACCAGCGAACCCCCTTCGACATACGCGTTATCGAATTGCAATCCGATCAGGTGAAATGCCGAGGGCAGGTTTGGCCCAATGTTACCGACAAACAGCCGCACGGTTTCCCCATCCTTGACATGCAATGCTTTCGGTCCTATCATCGAACCAACCGAGCCGTTATAGACGACGTAAGTGGGCTGTTCAGCCAGAGCTTTGTCCATGTCGAATTGCTGGAGGCCGGTATCGCCATACTTCCCGGTCGTATAAATCGTGCTTTGCATGACGTAGAACTCGTGATCGACGTGGAGAAGTGGATGATCGCGAGGTTCCACGTAGATCAACCCATACATTCCATTTGCGATGTGCATGGGAACCGGCGCAGTGGCACAGTGATAGATGAAAAGTCCTGGGTGCATTGTTCGGAACGAAAAGACAGAGGTGTGCCGGGGGCTGTAAACGATGCTTCTGCGCCGCCGCCTGGCCCGCTGCAGGCATGGAAGTCAATGCTGTGGGGCATCATGCTGCTGGCTGGATTGCTGAGATGAACTTCGACTAAGTCTCCTTGCGTAACGCGGATAAATTTGCCCGGTACATTACCCCCGAAGGTCCAGAATTTATAGGTCACGCCGGGAGCAATCTGCTTGACCACCTTGTGTACGACGAGATTAACGATTACCTTCTGCTGGCCGCTCTCGTCAACATGAGGCGGAACATTCGGCGCATCCGTTAGCTGTGCGACGCATGTTCCGCCTGTTATCGGCTCAAGGCCTGAAGGATTCTTCGCGCAGGAGGCAAATAGTAAGAGCGGTACTACGAATGACAGAGGTTTTAGGCAACTGATGGTCTTCATTGCAATTTTGAACAGTCGATTTGAGTTCGAAAATGGCGATTTTCGCTTGTTGCACGACTCTAAACAGGATTTTTATGCCAAAACCGCTAATCGGACTAAAAAAGACCGATTTCAGTAAATTTTTCTTTCAGGACAGAATAACCGGTAAAGATACTTTACGGCTTGTAAAGAATCTTGCTTACCTGTAATTCGTAAATTGAACCGGGAAATCGACGCTCAGGCCTTTCAAGGCAGCTATCGCGGCTTGCAGATCGTCCTTGCTTTTGCCGGTAATGCGGACGGCATCGCCCTGAATTTGTGCCTGGACCTTTAGTTTTAAATCCTTGACAGCCTTGGTAATTTGCTTGGCCTGCTCGCCTTCAAAGCCATGCTTAATCTTCACGGTTTGCCGAAGAGTAGAACCCGAAGCTTGCTCCGGTTTCTCGTAGGAAAGCGCCTTCATAGAAACTCCACGCTTAATCATTTTGCCGTTAAGCGTCTCGGTGAGTGCCCGGAGTTTCATGTCATCGGAGGTGTGAAGGACTATGGTGTGCTCTTTCGGATTCCAGTCGATCTTCGTATTGGAGCCTTTGAAATCGTAACGCTGGTCAATCTCTTTTCGGGCTTGATTGATAGCGTTATTTACCTCTTTCTGATCGACTTCTGAAACCACATCGAACGAATATTGCTGCGCCATACAACGGTGGAAAAGTGGATGGATTTATTTTGACTTTTGAGATTAACATTAGTATCGTGTAATGTTGCTCCCTTGTATTACCATCTTGCAATAAAATATTTTACCGAAGGCTGTTACTTTTTGCGGTTTGAAGTGTCTTATCTATTGAGCCGGAACGTGAAGATGGAACTTGCCGGATGGGCTTCAAGAATCTCAGCCGCTCATCTTCCTTCAACAGCAAAGGAATAAAATCGAGGAAAGCACATCAGATTCGCTGATTTTCCGAATTGGCACTGAAAGTGTACCTACAAGGGCATGTAAGTTAAAAAGGGGACGATAAACAGAACGTAAAGACCGGCTAACGGAAGCAGAGAAGAGAAGAAATAAGCTGAAACATACCAACCTTCATTAGCGAATACTCCCGAGGGAGGAATTATGAAACAAGTCAATAAAGCAGATTTTGATGACACATCGTCGGAGGGTTCTGCCTCGCTCAAGGAACGGGCTCAGGAGTTCCTCCAGCGTGCATACCGGCTGCAAATGTCGGGTCATCTTAATGAGGCTATCGAAAATTATAAGAAATCTATAGAAGTGCTCCCAACGGCCGAAGCACACACTTTTCTTGGCTGGGCGTATAGCTTTTTGGGAGATTATGAATCCGCCATTGCCGAATGCCGGAATGCCATCGATTTGGACCCGGATTTTGGGAATCCGTATAATGATATTGGGGCATATCTTATCCAGCAAGGTGAACTGGACGAGGCGATCCCTTACCTTGAACTTGCCATGAAAGCAAAGCGCTATGCTACTCCGCATTTCCCGCATTACAACTACGGACGTATTTTGGAACGACGGGGGCTATGGTTCGAAGCGCTGGGAGAATACAAAACCTCGCTCGATCTCGAACCCAATTACAGCCTGGCGAAGGACGCATTCTACCGGCTTCAGGCGCTCCTAAATTAAGTCGCTTCCGAGCCACGAAATTAAAGAGACGCGCCAAGATGGCGCGTCTCTTTTTATAGATACTCGGTCGGAAGGGATCGAGAGCCAAAAGCACAGCAGACGGCCCCAGCACAAAACGAGGGCGGTAGCCTATAGATTCTAACGCACACGCTTCTTATGGCGATTCTTTCGCAGGCGTTTCTTCCGTTTATGGGTTGCCATTTTATGGCGTTTACGCTTCTTTCCGCTTGGCATGAAGGAATGTTAAATCTAAATTACGAATCGGTGAAAATTAAGAGACTACGAAACAGTCCTGTAGCGAGAGAGTTTCCCAAAAGCACGAAAATGTGCTACGGGGCCGGTTGATTGCCGGCATTATCGATTTCCTGAATGAGGGTATCGATCCGAGCGGCAATGCCCGGATTGGTTTTCTCGGCGACGGCTTTGGCGCGCACAAAATAATTCTTCGCACGCGCAAGGGCCGTTGCGTGGTTCGAATCGTTCACCATCTGCGCAGTCATAATACCGGCATTAATAAGTGCATTTAGGTGGTCCGGTTTGTATTTAAGAGCCGTATCGATTTCAGCAATCGCATCATTGAGGTTACCATTCGCTTGCGCGATGGTGTAGGCATAATCGACTCGTGCATCGGGATCCGAAGGTTTGACGGCAAGATACGTCTCGAATTCCTTCATGCTTTCGTTCCATTGCTGATCGTCATAGAGGGCATCTGCCAGTGAAAGATGAATGTTTATATTCGAAGGGTTTGCTGAAATTGCGCTGTGAAGGGAATCAATAATGTGCTGAAAAAAGACATGCTTTTCAAGTGCCAGGGAAGTATCTTGCACGGGAGCTGGCGCGTACTTGTCGGGTGTCGAAGCTATACGGGAAATGGCAAATGCAGCAGCGAACAAAACCACAAAGAGAATCACAATGCCGCTCCATCGCATCGGCCTTTTTTGTGGCGGCTCATTTTTGAGCCGGTCGAGAAGGATCTGTTCCGTAGAAAGTCTTTGGACTGGTCGGGATACTGAGGGTTCAGGAGCGACCGGCCGGTCGGACTCGGCTATGCTGGCTTCGGCGGTTTGGCTGGGCTTATACTTGAATTCCGTACCACATACCGGGCATCGGAATGTAGCTCCGGATTGCGTGTCGTGAACGCTTACCTCGCCAACGCGAGCTGCGCAGCTCGGGCAATAGATCGGTTCTGACGGCTTGCCGGGTGTATGTGATTCGTTCGTCAACAGGGGAGGTGGCTTTATGGAACCTTGTCTACGGGGATTCGCAACTCAGGTTGCAAGCTCGCCGGCTGGCTCGGACTCGGCTGGTGATCCAGAAATGGATTTCTGACGCTCATCGATGATGTTTCGCAATTCCTTTGAAGGCTTGAAGATCGGCACAAACTGTTCGGAAACGGGAATCTCCTGGCCCGTCCGTGGATTGCGCGCCATTCGTGAAGAACGCCGCTTCGTCCGGAACGTCCCGAATCCCCGAATTTCAATATGATCGCCATTGGCGAGCGCATTCGTCATCGTCTTAAAAAAACCATCGACGAGGATTTCGGTTTCAAGCTTAGTAATACCGGTCGCGTTTGCAATCCGTGTAACGATATCGGCTTTAGTCATGAGCTGGCAAGTGCGATCCGCATTGGGATAGATGAAAATTAGCTAACACATTCGATAACAGATAGCGTTCGCCGGACGGTTGTGTCCCAAGTGAATTGTTTTGCACGTTCACTCCCTTTCGAGACCAGGGAATTCACTAAATCCGGTTCTAACAATAATCGGCGAATAGAGTGGATTATTTCAGAAATATCCAGTGGATCAAAATAGAGCACAGCATCCGCTCCAATCTCCGGGAAAGAGTGGACGTTCGAAACAGCGACCGGAATTCCGCTTGCCCATGCCTCAAAAATGGGGTTGCCAAAACTTTCGTAGCTCGAGGGAAAAACAAATGCACGGGCCCCGGCATATAAATAACGCAACTCGGACTGTGGTAACGCTCCCGTAAAAATGACAAGGCCCTCCGTTCCAAGCTCTCCTGGAAGCTTCCGTAGCTCGTCAATATAGGTTTGCTCGACCCCTGTTCCCATTCCGGCAAGTACCAGCTTTTGTTCGGGAAAGCCGTTCTTCACTAATTCCGCGTGCGCACGAATAAGCTGGTCCTGCCGCTTGTATCGCCATAGGGCAGAAGCATAGAGAAGGTAGCTTTTGGTGTGGAGTTGAAAGCGGTCGAGAGTCCTTATGCCGTCCGGTGCCGCGCGATTTTTGTCTCCATCGAACAGACCAAGATCGACACCATGCGGAATAACCTGTACCTTGTCGAAATGGATTTTTGCAAAGCGAGCAAGGTCTCGTTTGATATCTTCGCTTGGGGTTATGACCAGTTTCGCTTTTCGGGCGGAGGCCGGCATGAGCCAGGAGCGGATGAGACGGCGTGTTCCGCTTATGCCATACTGGTTGCCGTAAAAATGGGCTGCAGATCGAATGTTCACTACGGATGGAATCTTCGATCGGAGCGATACGAAATTTCCGGGATAGTACATCACCTGAATCTTTTCTCGTTCGATGTACCTCGGAAGCAATAGCTGCTCGCCGATTACTTTGTGCAGGGGAGTGCGCCGAGAGTTGGGAACTTGCACGATGTGAAGGGATCGACCTTCAGAAAGGCCAAGAGCTTGTTGCTCTCCGTTACTCAAAAACAGAACAAATTGGTGATCGTCATCGAGTTTGGATAGCTCCCGTATAAAATGGAGAATGTAGTTCTTGCCTCCCGTATCTTCCGAAACCCGCCCTAATGCTGCGATGCCAATTCTCATGCAACTCCTTCCACAAACGATGGCGTAGGGACTTGTCCTGAAAGTTCTTTGACGTGCCGAAACCAATACTCTAAAGCAATGAGCGACCAGGGCTTTAGGTAATGAGAACGTCCGGCCACGAAATCGGCATGGATTCGGCGAAGACCTGCACGGGAAACAATCCCATCTGCGATCAACATCGAGTCATTCGTTACCAGGCTATCCAGATACCTGCGAAGATTGCCCGATTTAAGCCACTCCGTCATCGGTAGCTCGAACCCGGTTTTTGGCTTATCGAGAAGAGCTGGTGGTACGATGTCTCGTGCTGCATCGGCAAGTAATTGCTTTGTTGTGCCTCGCAGTTTTATGGAAAGCGGAAGCTGCCAGGTAAATTCCATCAGCTCTCGATCGAGCAGCGGAGCGCGAGCTTCCAGGCTGTGCGCCATGGTCATGGCATCCAGATCCCGTAAAAGTATGTCAGGCAAATAGTGCTCGATATCGGAACGGAGGAGCGAATGGATGGGATTCTTATCGAGATCATTAGACGTGTTATCTTCAAACCGCTCGCCAGTTAGGTGCTCTATTTCGGAGCGGCTGAAAAGCGCTCGTGTTTTTTCAGGAGCAAGTATTGTGCGAATTGCGGCCTTCGAACGAGTGTGCTGCGATTCCATTAACGTTTCCGCCATCGCGTTTCGGATTATCGTCGGTGTGAGTGCGGCCACCTTAAGAAACATTTGCTGCTTCGCTGCCCACCGAAGCTTTTTGTATCCCATAAACGCTTCATCACCTCCAATACCGCTCAGCACTACTTTGAGGGAAGGATTCATTTCTCTCGCCGTCTTCGCGACGAGGAAAGTATTGAGCCCATCGCCTGTTGGGGAATCCATGCTTTGGAAAAATTCCGGAAGTACTGCAGAAACATTCTCACTCGTAAAATGTCGTTCATGATGGCGAGTTCTATACATCTCTGCGCCAATACGCGCCAATCCGGTTTCGCTTTCTACCTGCCGCGATGAAAACCCAATCGAAAAGGTCTCCATAGGTTCCGAAACGTGACGCGCAGCCAGTGCTGTAATCACATTGGAATCGAGGCCTCCAGAAAGGAAGGAGGCAACCGGTACATCGCTAACCAATCGGTCCTGGACGGAACGTTCGAGGATCCGCCGTATCTCGTGAACTGCTTCCTCATACGAAAGCATCGAATCCTGAGGCTGTGGGAGCCGATACCAGCGATGGATTTCCAGCATGCCATTTTGGAGAGTGAGAATGCTCCCCGGCAAAAGAGCGTGCAAGCCCACTATGATGGGGTTTGGATGTGGCACGCAGTAATATCGCAAGTATTGCCCAAGGCCTTCGCTCGAAAGTTCCGGCTTTACAAGCCGGCTCGCAAGTAAGGAGCGAAGTTCCGATGCAAAGAGTAGGCGATCTGAGAATCGGGCATAGTAGAGCGGCTTCTTGCCAAACGGATCGCGTGCAATTATAAGCTTTCGATTCGGTTCATTCCACCATGCGAAGGTGAAAAACCCGCGCAGTTCCGGAAGAATGGAAGTTCCACGAAGTTCCAGCAGGGCCAATAAAACGGCCGTATCCGATGGTGGGACGCGCAAATGATAGGCGGCAGCCAGCTCCTGATAATTATAGATCTCGCCATTGAAGACAAGAATGTTACCGTTCGGGCTCACCATTGGCTGATGTGCTTCTGTGGTGGGATCGATGATGGAAAGACGGCGGTGAGCAAATGCAGCAACACCGGAGGGCGAGATGGCCAGACCTTCATCGTCCGGACCGCGATGATGCAGGAAGGAACTCGCAATTTTCAGGCATGAAATGGCGCTGTCACCAATGGGGACAGAATCGGTACGAACCATACCAGCGATTCCACACATGAATTATTCGAGCGCCAGCGTCTCGTTCACTTCCTGAATTACCTCACCCCAGTTCCCAGCCTGCTTTTGCCGGAAGAGGGTCATGGAAGGATACCATTTCGTTTTTTCTTCGCCGATTACCCACCGCCAGTCTGGGGTATGGAAAACCAAATTCCACACGCGCTTTCCAAGAGCGCCGGCCAGATGTACGAGGGAAGTATCCACTGCTATAATTATATCGAGGTTAGCAACAATTGCTGCCGACACTCCAAAATCGCGCAGATGTTCGCCTAAGTCACTTACCTCCGGATTGCCAGGGGCTGTGCCGGGCATCATACTAAAAAATTGGAATCGGTTCTTATTAGCTTCCACAATCGGTTGGAATGTTTCCCAGGACATGGAGCGCTGATGATCGGCGGGATGGTTTGGATTACCAGCCCAGGCAATTCCGATTCGCTTTTTCTTGCGGTCGTTTGCGGCGGTCATCGCTTTTAGTTTTCGACGCCATTCGTCAATTTCAAATCCTCGGGGACGCAGATAGGGTTTGAATGGGGTAAAGGTATCATATTGAATTTTCAGCAGCCGGGGAAGACTTAACAGGGGGGCATGAACATCAAACGACGGGAGCTTTTCACCGGAGCGATGAAAACGGACGTTTGGCAAGCTCGTCGATGCAATAAGAAGCCGATGAAGTTCCGGCTGCACTTCAACCTCTATTTCGCAGTTTAATTTTGCCAAATCGTTAATCAGCCGGAAGAATTGGATCGTATCCCCAATACCTTGCTCGTGCCAGACGAGGATTGTCTGCCCATCGAGTGGCTCGCCATTCCATAGTGGACGCGTATTGTAATTACGTATTGTAGGCCAGTCTAACGTTTTCCATCTCCACTCGTATTCTTTGAATCCTTCCAACAAATTACCTTGCGAAAGCAGCAGGGAAGCGAGATTATAATGAGCAGCAGCTTCGTCTGGAGTCTGTGCAATAGCTTGTCGAAATAATGCCTCGGCTTCTGTAAAACGATGCGCGTAGTAAAGCGCCGCTCCTTTATTGGAGCGAGCTTCGATATACTTCGGCTGGAGCTCCAGCGTACGTTCGAACGCGACACAGGCCTCATCATAGCGGTGAAGACCATGGAGAGCCAATCCCAAGTTATTGAAGGTGTTGGCGGAATTGGGATCTAGTTCTGCGGCCTTTCGCAGCAGGGGCTCGGCATCGGCAAAGCGCTTTTGCACAAGGCGCATGCGGCCGCAGTTGTAATACGCTTCCCAGTTATCCGGGCGAAGTTCGAAGGCGCGGTGAAAGGCGGTATCCGCTTCATCGAACCGTTTGAGTTCCGCTAAGGCGAGTGCCCGGTTATTCCATAACTCCGGGACTGTTTCGTTCACTTGAATGCCTTTTTCCAGCCAGGCCAGCGCCATGGTGGCGTCGCGATTTTCAAGCGCCAGTACCGAAAGGCGGTGGTACGGGGCAATTTCCTGAGGATAGAGCGCGATAATTCGCGAATAGTAATGCAGGGCGAAATCCATATCGCCCCGCTGCTCGTATTTCAGACCAAGATTAAATAATTCGTGAGCGGTTAGCACAAGAGGATTGCGTGGCTAAGTTCCAGGGGGCTGTCGATTCCATGAACATGATGGCACCGTTACCGGCACCTGATTTGACATTATTATGGATGAAAAAATTTCATGACCCCGGAAATTTTTTCCCGTTACAGACGACGAAATGACAGGACAAATGCCTCTCGAATCCTTCAAAACATGAGTTTTCGCTATTGGCACACATTTCTAAAGACCGGGTCACATCACCTTCCCACCGTTCTTGGCAAGTTGATATTCTCTATTATCACTCACAATTTCTCGAAAGGAAACACTAATGGCACTTATCAGATGGGAATCGCCGCGGCGC
>JAKAIL010000040.1:15423-20486 GCA_021825235.1 Bacteroidota bacterium
GAGCTGGACAACATGAGCCGCACCATGCGGCGACTTTTCGATGATTTCGATAGCAATTTCTTTAACTTCACTCCGATGGTGAACAACGGAAATTTCATGCCCGCTGTCGATATCAACGAAGACACGAACAATCTGTATTTCATCATCGAGCTTCCCGGGCTTGCGAAAGATGATGTTAAACTGACGGTCAGCGAAGGCGTTCTCAGCATTCGCGGCGAGAAAAAGCGCGAAGAAGAACATGAGGACCGCAACTTCTACCGTATGGAGCGATCCTATGGCGAATTCGTTCGCCAGTTCACGCTGCCCGAAGGCGTGAAGGAAGAGGACATCGAGGCCGATTTTAAGGACGGTGTCCTCGAAATCATGGTCCCGAAGAAAGAGCCATCCAAGCCGAAAGAGCGGGAGATCTCGATACAATCGGGCCTGCTCCATAATGGCAAGGCGCTCAAAAATGGCAACGGCCAGGAAAAGCGCGAAAAGATGGTCGCATAAATAACGCGTAGCAACCCATTCCCAACCGCGCGTGTATCGGTAGCTTTTTGCTTACGATGCAGGCGCGGTTCAGATTTTAATCGTTCTAATTATTAGGGACAAAATTAGTTGAAATGCCCTCCGGGTCTCTCCATCCAACCGTTGACGACCATCCACATAGTAAAATAGTTGTACGTGGGCGGAAGATTATTTGCTTTGCAATCCCGGATGAATCGATCGATGTTGTACCGAGCAGACTTCGAAAATTCATCAATTCGAAGAAGATTCGGGTTTAGCAAACTTTGTAGAACAGTTTTATCATTCATGGGCACAATTCTCTAAAAGAATCGTGCCCATGAAAAACAGCGATGCCAGGCGTTACGCTTCCACCGGTTCCGGCGGGGCCTCATGAACGCCTTCCGCGATCGAGCCCTGGCCGGAGTGCAGCCGGATCAGATTCAGTGCGCTACCCGCTTCGAACCACGAGATATGCTCCATATTCATCGTGTGCTTTAGCGGAATTACCTCTTCGCTCCCATCCGTATGGGTGACTTTCATGTTCACGGTCCGGACCGGGTCTAGCTCGTGTAGGTATTCCAGCGACACGGTATCGCCTTCCTTGATCTTGTCGTAATCCGCAGGATTGATAAAGGTAAGCGGTAGAATCCCTTGCTTCTTCAGGTTCGACTCGTGGATTCGAGCAAAACTCCTCGCTATAACCGCCAGGCAGCCCAGGTACCGTGGTGACATTGCCGCATGTTCGCGGCTCGAGCCTTCGCCGTAATTCTCGTCCCCAACGATGACCCAGCGCTTGCCGCGTTTCTTGTAATCCCGGGCTACTTGCGGGACCGCAATGTACTTTTCGTGGGTGTAGATATTGGTCGTTGTTCCTGTTTCGCCTGTCCAGGCATTGACCGCCCCGGTCAGCATATTGTCCGAAATCTTGTCCAAATGGCCACGGAACTTGAGCCATGCGCCGGCAGGGGAGATGTGGTCCGTTGTGGTCTTGCCTTTGGTCTTGATGAGCACGGGCATATCGAAGGTTTCGCTATCTACCATTGGCTGGAATGGCTCCAGAATTTGCAGCCGCTCGCTGTGTGGAGGAACGTTCACTTTAGCGTGGCTGGCCGCTTTTGCCGGTGGCACATACCCAATGCGGCGGCCAATATAGCCGTTTTTCGGAAGGGGATCGACTTTCGGCGGCGGCTCCAGCCGGAATTTTTTGCCGTTGGCGCCGGTCAGTTCGTCCTTTAGAGGATTGATGGATAGGTCGCCTGCAAGTGAGTACGCTATAACGACTTCCGGGCTTGCCACAAAGGCGTTTGTAGCAGGATTTGCATCGTTCCGGCCGGGGAAATTCCGATTGTAGCTATTGATGATCGTATTCTTTTCGCCTTTTTTGACATCGTCCCGCTTCCACTGGCCAATGCATGGCCCACAGGCATTGGCAAGCACTTCCGCGCCGATAGCTTCGAGCGATTTTAGCTGACCATCACGATCGACCGTCTTCCGGATCAGCGCCGAACCCGGATTTATCATCAATGGCACTTTCGCTTTTGCGCCATATTTCGCAGCCTGATCGGCAACCAGCGCAGCGCGGGAGAGGTCCTCGTAGCTCGAATTCGTGCAACTGCCGACCATCGTAGCGGAAATCCTCAATGGATAATTATTCTCCTTTGCATCACTCGCCATTTTCGAGACTGGCCGCGCCAGATCAGGCGTAAATGGGCCATTGATGAGCGGCTCCAGCGTCGAAAGGTCTATCTCGATAATCTCATCGAAGTATTTTTCCGGATTTTGCTCGACTTCCGGATCGGCGGTGAGCAGGTGGATATTATTTTTGGCCAACTCGGCGATTTCCTTGCGGTCTGTCGCGGCAAGGTACCGGACCCCATTTTCGTCGAAGGGGAAGATGGAGGTAGTTGCGCCAATCTCCGCGCCCATATTGGTTACGGTGCCCTTGCCGGTGGTGGAAAGCGTCCGGCAGCCGGGGCCGAAATATTCGACGATCCGGTTCGTTCCGCCTTTAACGGTCAGCTTATCGGCGACCCTCAAAATAATGTCTTTCGGAGCCGTCCAGCCATTCAATTCGCCGGTGAGCATTACGCCGACCAGCTTCGGATTCAGCACCTCCCATGGGAAACCGGCCATCGCGTCCACCGTATCGGCGCCGCCCACGCCAATGGCGATCATCGTGAGGCCGCCCATGTTCGGAGTGTGCGAATCGGAGCCGATAATAAGCCCGCCGGGAAATGCATAATTTTCGAGCACGACCTGGTGGATAATCCCCGAACCCGGTCCCCAGAAGCCGATTCCGTACTTGGCGCAAGCGGCTTTCAGGAAGTGATATACTTCGGTATTGGAGTCGAGGGCGCGGTTGAGATCGCTTTCAGCCCCTTGGTAGGCTTGAATAAGATGGTCGCAGTGGACGCTGGAGGGAACCGCGACCTGGTCCCGTTGGGCCTGCATAAATTGGAGGATCGCCATTTGCGCGGTCGCATCCTGCATAATGACACGGTCCACGCGAATTTGCAGGAAGCTTTTGCCGCGCTCCAATGCCTGATTCTGCGGTTCCCACAAATGGCCATAGACAACCTTTTCCGCCAGGGTCATGGGCCGATTTAGCTTTTTTCGGATGACCGCCAGATTCGCTTCCAATCGTTTATAGGCCCCAGCAGCAAGGTCCCGAGTGGTTTCGACGAACATAGCCCTTTGGTTCGAGCGAATCTCATCCATCGGAACGGCTTCGGGTTCAATTTGGAATGGCTGGTGAACAATGGGGAGGGTATTGGCAGAGTCTGTTTTGGCCATAGGTATGTGGTTTTAGAAAATGCAAAATTACGAACGGCTCATTCTACGAAAATTGAGCCGGTAAGTTTTGATTATTTCTGAACGGGTCAAGGATGAGATTATCGAACACAAATTTGCCGATCTTCCGGGAGCGTTTTTAAAGTGTTCCACGTGGAACATATATGCAAAATACCCATGTATTTATGATGTCATAGTTTTCATCCACATTCGGATGTTGATAACTTTAATCTCCTGTAATAGCAATTGCAGCAAGGACTTACGATGACACTAAGGTACAAAATTACCATTTTATCAACAATCAGAAACTGTAATATACTTTATATTGTTCATTTTAGTTCCATTTTCGGAGGTTTTTCTTTCGTTGAGAATGGGGGTAACCTGAACCGGGATTTGGGGAGATTATTGGGATTCATGGGATGTCAAATATCGCAATTACGACTTTTTTACGAAAAATTCCTTGCCGAGGGCATAATTTCCGTGCATTCCCTGATCGTAGCAAATGGTGTCTCCGGCCGGATTGATGGAAAGGCTCGCATAGATATTCCAATGGGACTCGAACATATCGCAATAGAGCGGAGTATATCCATCTGGGAAATACAGCTTACAGGGAACCGTTAATTTAGAAATGGGAACGAAGTTGCACTTCGCTTTGTCCTTGAAATAATAACGCATCAACGTGTCGTTATCGAACATAAGCGAGTCCTTGCCCAAGCGTGGCGTCATTCTTCGGCCATCATACCAAATGACATAAACCGAAGCCCAAGTCGTTTTACCCTTGAGGGTGGGGAGGGCCGGCCCATTGGAACGATTCGATGCCCGCGCGTAGCCCATCGTTCCCACAAGCGCGAGGAGCGCACAGACGATGCCCCATAGAGTAATCCCTGACGTTTTCATGTTTTCGTCCTATTGAGGACTCGCGACGGAATGCAAACCAAAAGTCCATACGTTGCAGGGGCAAAGGGAGTTCCATGTGTTGCAAACGCGCAGCCCCATCACGCCGTCTGAACTCTGATTCGTCTGATTTTTGTGATTCCTTTGATTTTGTTGCAGGCCTAACGCGGGGCGGATCGCGAGGGCGGATCGCGAAGGGGCGGACGTCCTCGTCCGTCATCTCCCGTGTGGCATATTCGCGCGAGCGGCAGCGCGCAGAGGATAATGGTCCGAACTGGAATGGGTGGGATGGCGATGATGATTGGGATTCATTCCCATCCCACCAATCCTGAATATCCCAATAATCCCAGTTCAGACATTATGGGAGTGCCACGCCCGGTCTCATAAGACCGCCCCGCAGACTGAAAGTCTGCGCTACACGGCCGATGGTAGGTACCCATTCGACAAGCTCAGGGCAGGCTCCGCTGCGCACGTCCGGGCGGGGATAGTTCGTAGGTCGAGCGTCCTCGCTCGACTCTTCGGGACTGTGATGCAGTCACATGCTATAGCGTCGAATGTGATAGCGATTCGTTCCGGTCTTCCAATCCGTTTTTCACAGCCGAAAGTTCGACCCTCCCGAACGATGTCGAGCGAGGACGCTCGACTTACGCGCTGGTGAGTGCGTCGTATCATTGTTAGGCAGAATGGAGTTTCCGATAAAAGCCGCCCATATTAACAAAATTTAATATGCCTTTCGCGAATTTTTCTTAAGAGTATTGAGTTCATAGTCGCAATTTCAATTTTTCCTTTTCACTTAGCATTTTTCTGTTGTCTATGAATAATTCTAACTCAACCCATAATCCTTTCATGCCCGAACACACTTCAACCACCCACCCCGTTTCACCACCGAC
>JAKAIL010000282.1 GCA_021825235.1 Bacteroidota bacterium
AAACGGCTCGATGAGGCCCGCCTTCACTGGATTGTATAGGATATACCGGTATTTCTCCAGATATTCCTTCTCATTTCGAATAATTCGATCGAATCGTTCATCCTGGAAGACGCTGCCAGTGGTTCCCAACCCCCTATTGATATCGCGCGCGGCGGAGCCCTTGATGCCCTTCATAATTTCACCGATGATATAGTACACTTTGCGAGGATAGTCCAACAGGGTATCCAATTCCCCGGTGGGAAGCGGCTGAATTAATAAATGGACGTGATCCGGCATAATAACGCCAAGGAACAGGCGAAAGAATTTATTATGCCCGAAATAAATGCGCCGCTCAATCATCTCCAATGCAGCCGGGGGAAGCGTTCCACGAGCGGAGCGAAACGTTACAAAATAGGCGCTGCCGCCAAGTTCCCAATGCGGAAGATTGCGTCGAGCCCTCGTGAGAACATCTTCTACAGTGTGTTCGGCCATACATTGAACCTCTGTGGAATTCCGGGGAGGAGGCGGGCTAAAAGTCCGCCCCACAGCCGAGAACGGCTGTGCCACTATGATAATTCTTAACCCTGTGAAATTCAGGGGAGGCGGACTAAACGTCCGCCCCACAGCCGAGAACGGCTGTGCCACTATGATAATTCTTAACCCTGTGAAATTCAGAGGAGGCGGACTAAACGTCCGCTCCACAGCCGAGAACGGCTGTGCCACTGTGATAATTCTCTCAACATCTCAGCGCGATAGCAAGCCGGCAAAGAGTTGCAGCCTACATGCATACACTCCTTGCTGCGTGAGGAAATAGATTGCGCCGCCGCGAACGCCAATGTCCTCCGCTTGTGAAGTGTCTTCCGCATTTCGCTGGATATGCCACGCGCCGAGTGGCGCGAGGCCGGTTCCTAACACGAGCTGGACGGACGGCTCCTCCGCCGATAAAACAAACACCGTGTCGTTGGACGCGCAAATTGCTTTGGCCGGCGAAGCTAATTCGCGGCGCGCCAGAAGGTTGCCCAAATTATCGAACTCCACCAGGGACGAACCACCATTATCGAGGACGACTAAATGCTCGTCGCCTGCAATGGCAAGATCTATCGGATTGCTGAGCACCGCATCGGGCCGTGCTGCTTCGGAGTACCCACCAATAATCCGTTCGACCGAAAAATCCGAGCGTGCTTTGAGCACGCGCTTGTTTTCGCCATCGGCCACATAAATGTTCCCGGCATCGTCCACCGCAACTGCAGCAGGATAGCCAAAACGCGTAGCCGGATTCGTATTATCGCGAGTATAGAGCGTGGAGGTATAGTTCAGGTTCTTCGTGTATTGCTCGATGCGGTGGTTGAAGCGATCGGCAATAAAAATGGCGTTGGTGAGATGAGCGTCCACATCCGAGGGACCATTGAACTGATAATGGTCGGAGCCAAAACCACTTACTTCGCGGAGGCTATCGCCATTCCGCGAAAGCTTTATTACGGAATTCGCGGAGGATTCGACCACATACACATTCAAAAATTGATCGATGCTGAGGGCCGTCGCATTCTGGAATGGACGAAGTAATTTAACCGGAATCAGTTCCGCCAGAATCGGAGTGGTCTCACCCATGATGCGCGGCCCGGAAGCGCAGCCACCTATCACAACACTGAGACAAGAAAGAGCAACGAACGCACCTACGAGCAACGCTCGCCGAAACGAAGTAAAGACGAACGGAGTCGTGGAATCTTTGCTGCGAGAGAAGACTCCCCGACTCCGCAAATTCTCGCTTCGCTCAAATGTGCTCCGCTCGGAATGACAGGGATGTGAAATTGCCTGCTTATCAAGGAAACTCTGAACAAGTCTGGATCTGGATTCCCGCCTTCCCCACTTTCGTGAGGACGGGAAAGACCGGAGTGGGTCGATTTTTGCGCGTTGCGCCATGATTTCAAATTCTGTTATCCCCGTCCTCACGAAAGTGGGGAAGGTGGGGATCCGTACTTAATCAGAGTTTCCTTAAAAATGAATTGTATAACTAATTCCCACCTGCCCATCCAGCGGATCGTAGTACGACCGGAATGGGACATTGCCTCCGGCCGGAGTGCTTACATCGAAATCGTAAAGGTTGGCGGCGATATATGCATCGAGTACGTTTGCGACATAGGTCAGTCCCATGTAAATCCACCATTTATCGCGATCGTTGCGATAAAATTCCCGAGCATTCACCCATCCCTGAGAAGAAAAGTAAGCTTGCAGCGAATCGGGACCGTGCGCCATAGCAAGCTCTGAATTCGCCGAATCGATGGCCGCGTGATATCGAGAATTTTGTATATACACGCCATAAGCGAAGCCGGCCAGCAGTCCATAAATAATTGGCAGCTTCCATGCCTGATTCAGATAGACCTGCCCCGCGCCGGGCACCACCGCGCTTAAGAGGACCGCTTCGAGTGGCGATTTCGTCATGTGGAACGAACTATCGGCCGGCGCGCGAATGGTATCGCTGACCGCGGTTGCGGGAACCTGTGCATAGCACTCCCCGGCAATCAAAAATACTGCGAGACTTATGAGAGCGAGGCGATACATTCGATCTCGACGCGCGCGCCTTTTGGCAACGCGGCTACCTGGACGGTGCTGCGAGCTGGCCGCGCGGTTCCCAAACCATATTCATACACGTTATTGACGGCGCTAAAGTCCGCCATGTTGGTGAGGAAGATCGTTGTTTTTACAACGTTGGCGAACGTGCCACCCGCTGCTTCGAGGACGGCGCGAATATTCTTCATCACCTGCTTCGTCTCTTCTTCGATCGTGCTTTGCACCATCTGGCCGGTTGCAGGATCGATCGCAATTTGCCCCGAGCAAAAGAGCAGATCGCGGCTCTGGACCGCCTGCGAGTAGGGTCCAATCGGCTGCGGAGCGTTGGGGGTTAAAACAATTTCCAGAAGGCTTTCCATAACGGTATGGTTTAGTGTGTTAAGATGGAATGGTGGAGAGTAATTCCTGCAAGCGCTCGAATTCTTCGGTGGAATAAAATTGGATAGCGATTTCGCCGGTATCGTCCGTTTTCATACGAATCCGTACCTGGGTTCCCAAAAGATGCTGGAGCGAGGACTCCATCGCGCGAATATCCGAGGAAGGCTCGACTTCGACGGCAGGTAATGTGTCCGGCTTCTTCCATTTCGATTTGAAACGTTCTTTCGAACTCCCCTCACGTACCAGTTCCTCCAGCCGGCGCACTGAATAGTTGTTTCGCGCCGCTTCGTCCCACAGGACATTTTGCCTGGATGGGTTTTCAACTGCAAGCAATACTTTGGCATGTCCCGCTCCAAGTACTCCGGCGCGAAGCGAGTCCTTGATATGCTCTGTAAGTTTCAGCAAGCGAATGGAATTGGCGACCGTCGTTCGGTCTTTGGAAATGCGAAGGGCCACTTCGTCCTGCGTTAGTCCGCAGTCCTCGATGAGCCGGTCGTAGGCTTCCGCTTCTTCAATCGGATTAAGTTCCACGCGCTGAACATTTTCAACGATTGCCAACTCGAGCATTTTCCGGTCGCCTTCGACCTCGATAATATAGGCCGGAATATGGGTGAGTCCGGCTTCAATCGAGGCACGAATGCGGCGTTCGCCGCTAATAAGCTCAAAGCGTTCACCAGCAACTTTCCGTACCGTAATGGGCTGGATGATACCATGCTCGCGAATGGACTCCGCGAGTTCCGCTAATTGTTCCCGCGAAAATTCTTTTCGCGGCTGGAGCGGATTCGGAGCAACGCGGGCAATTTCGATGGCGGCGATATGCGGAATATGGCGCGTTGCGGCTGGCGTAGGCGTTTCAGCGAGCTCGATGCCCGAATAGGGCTCTTCTGCGGAAGCCCCGGGAATCAGCGCGCTCAGGCCTTTGCCCAATACCAATCGTGATTTTGACATGCGTTCGTAGAACCGCACAGACGGGGAAATAAGCTCCGGGATTGTAGCCGTGACATCCATGTCACCGTGCAAAAGCATACAGCGGGATGTGAGACTAAAAGGAAATAAACCAAGGAAATATAGAATTAACACATTGATAAATTAAACCTAATTATTCCTGGAATGCTCTTATGTATAATTCAAGTTAGCCCATTGGCTCGTTAAATTCTGGTTTATACGCGCTTGTTTACCACTTTGGAACCTGAAGAACGAATCCGAAACGCCGCCTCTGCCGCTTCGACCATTGAACTTGCCCTCAAACGGAAATTCTGGATAGTTCCGCCCGAAGAAATTAGCATTGCTATATCCGAAGCATTGACCGCGTATTGCGAAGCGGCTATCTCTGAAACTCTCGATGACGAGATAGAAAATCCTAAAGGGTACTTATGGCGCGTGGCTGAGCGAGCAATCAGGCGGTATCTGTTATACATCAATCGAGAACCGCTCATGGGGGATGAGCAATACGTTTGTGATGGAGAGGATAAATCGCTTGAAATA
>JAKAIL010000041.1 GCA_021825235.1 Bacteroidota bacterium
TCTATAATCACGCCGCCCACGCCATAAATTAAGATATTCCGGCGCAATACGGCTGCGGCCCCCAGGGGCCGATATTTAATTCCCTTGAGCGCCAGCGGCACCAATGCAATGATGATGAGCGCGTTGAAAATAACCGCCGAAAGAATGGCGCTCTCCGGCGAGTGCAGACCCATAATGTTCAGTGCCCGGAGTTCCGGGAACGCGGCCATGAACATCGCGGGAATAATGGCGAAATATTTCGCCACATCGTTCGCAATGCTGAACGTGGTGAGCGCGCCGCGCGTCATGAGGAGCTGCTTGCCGATTTCCACGACTTCGATGAGCTTCGTCGGGTTGCTATCCAAATCGACCATGTTCGCGGCCTCTTTCGCGGCCATGGTCCCCGTATTCATCGCAACACCAACATCCGCCTGTGCCAGGGCGGGGGCATCGTTCGTTCCATCGCCGGTCATGGCGACGAGCTTGCCATTGGCCTGCTCCTTGCGGATGAGTGCCATTTTGGTTTCGGGCGTTGCTTCGGCCAGGAAATCGTCCACGCCGGCTTCGGCAGCAATGGCTTTGGCGGTCAGCGGATTATCGCCGGTGATCATCACCGTTTTAATTCCCATGGCGCGGAGCTGGTCGAACCGTTCACGCATGCCTTGCTTTACGATGTCCTTAAGATGGATAATGCCGAGCACCCGGCTGTCTTCCGCGACGGCCAGCGGAGTTCCACCTGACTTTGCAATGCGTTCCACTTCCATCGCCACGGAACCGTGCAACCCTGCGTCCCCTGCGAGTTTGGCAATGGCATCGACCGCGCCTTTGCGGACGGCTTTGCCGCCCATGTCCACGCCGCTCATGCGCGTTTGCGCGGAAAAGGGAATGAAGGTCTTTTCCGCGGTGAGCAACTCCGAAGGTAACTCTTTGATGGTCTGCTGGGCAAGCGCGACAATGCTGCGTCCCTCCGGTGTTTCATCGGCAAGGCTCGAAAGGTAGGCGGTGCGCGCCAGTTCC
The DNA here is from genome assembly GCA_021825235.1 of Bacteroidota bacterium. Lineage (GTDB taxonomy): Bacteria > Bacteroidota > Ignavibacteria > Palsa-1295 > Palsa-1295 > PALSA-1295. Next base: position 997 of record JAKAIL010000041.1, read on the forward strand.
GCGGAGTCCACGTTGGGCGCTGCAATAAACTCGGTGGCCATGCGATTGCCGATGGTAATCGTTCCGGTCTTGTCCAGCAACAGCGTATTGACATCTCCGGCGGCTTCCACGGCGCGGCCGGACATCGCCAGCACATTACGCTGCAATACGCGGTCAATCCCCGCAATACCAATGGCAGAAAGCAGCCCACCGATCGTCGTGGGAATTAAACAAACGAGCAGCGAAACCATGACGACCACCGAAATCGTCGTGGAAAGATATTGTCCGAAGAAATACAGCGCAACAATAGCTACAAGGAAGATAATCGTCATTCCCGAAAGCAGGATCGTAAGCGCAATCTCATTCGGCGTTTTCTGCCGCTGGGCGCCTTCCACGAGCGAGATCATTCGGTCAATGAACGTCTCACCGGGATTGGAAGTAATCTTCACTTTGAGCCAATCGGAAATCACGCGCGTGCCGCCGGTGACGCCGGAAAAATCGCCGCCCGACTCGCGAATGACCGGAGCCGATTCGCCGGTAATGGCGGATTCGTCCACCGAGGCGATGCCATCAATCGCATCGCCATCGCCGGGAATGATATCGCCCGCTTCGACCATAACGAGATCGCCTTTGCGCAGCATCGTGGCATTTACCTGAGTGATCGAGCCATCCTTGCCAATTTGTTTGGCCATGGTTTCGGTTTTCGTCCTGCGCAGCGCATCGGCCTGCGCTTTTCCGCGGCCTTCGGCCATCGCTTCGGCGAACGTCGCGAAAAGTACGGTAAACCAGAGCCAGGCGGAGATCCAGCCGGAAAACACAGGGTTCCCGGATTTCGAGACAAGCTCGCTAATCCAGGAGACCGTCGTAAGGACGGCCCCGATCTCGACCACGAACATGACGGGGTTTTTCCAAAGGACTCGCGGATCGAGCTTCTTTAAAGCATCGATGATCGCCCGGTTAACAATTGCGGGATCGAAAAGCTTTTTCTGTCTATGTATTTCGTGTTTTGCCATAGTACACTCTCTTTAAAATAACTTCCCGGCATTCATAAGTAAGTGTTCGAGGATCGGGCCCAGCGATAGCGCCGGGAAGAAGGTAAGGCCGCCCACAATGAGGATTACCATGACGAGCAGCGTGCTAAAGAGCGGCGTGTTCGTCAGGAAGGTACCCGGAGAGGCCGGCACGGCGGTTTTACGCGCCATGCTGCCGGCGACCGCAAGCATCGGTATAATAACGAAGAACCGCCCGACCAGCATTGCGATAGCAAGCGTGACGTTAAAAAATGGCGTGTTCGCATTCAGCCCGGCGAAGGCGGAACCATTATTTCCCGTAGCGGAAGTATAGGCATACAACATTTCCGTCAGGCCGTGCGGACCGTTGTTTGCCAGACTCTTCAGCGCGACAGGATTTACGACGGCCCACGCGGAAAATCCAAGGATCATAAAGATGAGTGAAAGAATCGCGAGCATGGCGAGCTTCACTTCTTTCGACTCGATCTTTTTTCCGAGATATTCCGGCGTACGCCCGACCATGAGCCCGGCAATAAATACGGCGATGAGCACAAAGACCAACATACCATACAAGCCCGATCCGACTCCTCCAAAGATAATCTCGCCAAGCATGATATTAAAGAGCGGTACCATTCCACCGATCGGTGTAAAACTTTCGTGCATTGCGTTGACCGCGCCGCACGATGCATCGGTGGTGACGGTCGCGAAGAGCGTGCTCTGGGTAATGCCGAAGCGCACCTCCTTGCCCTCCATGTTCCCGCCGGGCTGCATAGCCGTTGCGGTACGCTCGATGCCAAGCTTACCCATAATGGGGTTCCCTGACTGTTCCGCCACGTAGCAGGTGACGAGTCCGGCCAGAAAGAGGAAGGTCATTGCGCCCCAGATGGCCCAGCCCTGCTTCTGATCTTTCACCATGCGACCGAACATATAGGTGAGCCCGGAGCCAATAGAGAAAATAAGTATGACCTGAAGAAAGCTCGTAAGTGCGGTTGGATTCTCGAAGGGATGCGCGGAGTTTGCATTAAAGAACCCGCCGCCGTTCGTTCCCAATATCTTTATGGCTTCCTGGGAGGCGACGGGGCCCATCGCGATCACTTGCTTTGCACCTTCCAGAGTAGTTGCGGTCACGTAGGGCGCAAGGTTCTGAATCATCCCGCTGGCTACGAAAACAATCGTTACCACTACCGAAATGGGGAGTAGAACATAAAGCGTAACGCGCACAAGGTCAGACCAAAAGTTACCGAGTGTTTGCACGCTCGAGCGCACGAAGCCCCGCACCACCGCCGCCGCTATGGCAATGCCCATCGCGGCCGATGCGAAATTGTGAAACGCCAGGCCCGCCATTTGCGTGAAATAGCTCATCGTCGTCTCACCGCTGTACGCCTGCCAGTTCGTGTTGGTAGTAAAGCTCATCGCCGTGTTGAACGAAAGGTCGGGCGCGACGGCGCCAAAATGCTGCGGGTTCCAGGGAAGGAACTGCTGCAGGCGCAAAATGCCATAGAGCACGAGACCGCTGACCGCGCTGAAAATGAGCAACGCGGCGCTGTAGCCCGTCCACTTCATCTCTTTTGTGGGATCGATTCCGCAGATGCGGTAAATAAGCCGTTCGAGACCGCCGAACATTGGAGTCAGAAAGGTTCGTTCGCTATTGAATACACGGGTTAATAGTATCCCCATCGGCTTCGTGATGAGCACGAGCACAATGAGGAATGCTACAAATTGTATAATTGCACTGGTTGTCATAGTAGTGTTCGGATGTGGATGCCTTCACGCATTACACGTTACGCATCGCGCATCCCGCATTAAAATTTTTCCGGATACAGCATCGCGTACATTAAATAAATGAGGCCCGCGAGCACTAATAGGAGGAGGAAAATACCCATGATCGTTTAGATTTTGTCGCAATATGTTTGGAACCCGATCGCGAGCGCGAAGAAGGCCACCGTGATTGCGATGAAAAGAATGTCTGCCATTATGATCTTTCTGTTAGCGGTAATGCTATCGTGAATGTCGAGCCCTGGCCCAGTGTGCTGGTAGCCCAGATGCGCGCACCATGCGCCAGCGCGATTTCGCGCGCGATGGCAAGGCCCAGCCCGGTCCCAGATCCAGTTCCCATGCTCGATTCTTCGATCTGCACGAATTTCTCGAAAATTCTTCCTAGATCTTTTTCGGCGATTCCCTTGCCGCGATCGGTCACTGAAATCCAGACTTCTCGCGGGGCATGGGAACTGGCCCCTTCGATGACACTCGCTTTTATATCCACCGTACCGCCGCGCTTGGAATAGCGAATCGCATTCGAGAGCACGTTGGTAACAGCCCATGCCATTTTGTTGGCATCGACCGTCACTTCGGGAACGTCCGGTGCTACCGCAATATCGATCAGAACTCCACGCTCCTCGGCCCGGAGCGCCATTGGCAGCATCGCGCTTTCGAGCAGGGTCTCGACATCGACCGGCGCGGAATGCAGTTCCAGCGTTCCCGCTTCGAGCTTCGCGAGGTCCAGAAGTTCCCTCACCATATTCAGCACTCGGTTCGATTCCGTGTGAATCGAAAGTGCCATTTCCCGCTGCTTGTCCGTGAGTGGTCCGCCGATGCCATCTTTAAGTAGCGCGCTCGTCGTCTTGATGGCCGCGAGCGGATTCTTCAGTTCGTGTGCCGCCGTCGCCACGAAATTGCTTTTGGCCCGGTCCAGCTCCTGGAACTCTGCGAGACTGCGGCGCGAAACCGCGATAGCGAGAAAGACGGCCGCCCCAAGCAAGAGCACGGAAATGACAATCGTAGAATTGCGGGCAAATTCACCTTCGGCTGTGAATGCTTCGGAATGCGCGAACATCGCGCGCTCATTGATTTCGAGGACGGTTTCGCAATCGGCGCGCACTTGTTCGGCCAGCGCGCTCGAATGGTTTTGAAGGAATGCCCTATAATCGCGATCGATTTTCTGCGTACCAGCCAGCTCGCCGTGCTCCGTGATATTATTGTATTCGAGCGCGAGATTCTGCCGAAAAATCTTATCGTCCGTAACCGAAGTTGTAGGATTGATCTGCATATCGGCCAACGCCAGCTCCATTTTGTGCATGTAGTGGATCGTCCGATAGTTCTCGATAAAGAGGTGCTCGCTGGAAGTGCTGAGCGTCGAGATGTGATAAATCGACCAGCCGGCGATTACAACGGTGAGCAGGATGACGATGGAAAATCCGGTCAGAATGCGAATGCGCAGCCCGCGCTCGATGATTCGGTTTGCCATGGGGCGTCTTCGAGTTTCTCCAAAATTACGGAGTTCGAGCGCCGCCGCCATTGAAGGGCCGATTCCGAGCGGTTCCGGTGTTCCGGTCCATCGTGCAGAGCGCGAAAACGCCGGCGTGGCCCGCATGGCGCGCGCGCGATCGTAAAAGCGCTCATCCCCGCTGCCCGTCGCCATGGCGAGGTGAAGCGGAAATGCTTCGTTCGGAACGGAACCGATGAACGGATTGCGAATCATTTAAAACGTGTATCCCGCCTCCAGGAGATAGGCATTGCCATCGCTCGACGTGTTCGAGATTTCGTAAGCCGGATAGAAAATCCAGTGGCCGAAGGGCCCGACAAAAAATCCGGGTGTTACATAACCGAGTGCATTTTTGCCGGAATAACCATCCACCGCCGCCGTGAGCCAATCGGTGAGCGTAAGTTCCACGCTGCCGAGCGCGCCAAGAGCGTTCCCAGCTCCGGTGACGGCGTTCGTCGCTGCGTAAATTCCGGCATCCAGCCGTAGGAAACCAAAAAGTTTGTATCCCGTCATCGCGTAACCAAAAGCTCCCACGCTTTGGCCTGAAGTGAATGGCAGGTAAAGGTGCGCGCCTTCGGTGAGCGTCCACGGGCCAGTGGTATCGAGCGATTGCCCATGCTTCAGGGCAATAATTCCCGTCCAGAGTTTATCGCCCACATCGATATAGCCGGGGAAGTTTATCCCACCCTCAAAATTCGCTCCCAAGCCAACGACGACGCGCGGGGTGAGCGCGTAATATTTTGGCATGTCGAGCCGGAACGGCCCATCGAGCTCCGCATAGACGGTCCCGGGCGCGAGCACGTCCTGGCTCGGCACGTTAAATATCGTCTGCTGCGCAAAGCCCGTTCGAGCCGCGCACAGCACAATAGCGAATGTGAACAGAATGCGAGATTTCATCTTTCGAGCGCACATATCAAAGAAATGTGCCGAGTGCCAAATACTCGCATATTGGCGGAAATATCGCAAACTTGGTTCAACAATCGTAGCGTTTCGCTACGGGGACTGTTGCGAAATCATACTGACACTGCTTCGTTTGTGGGCACTTTATCGTATCGCTGGCCGGGCAAAAACGCGCGCTGTGCTTCCGGCTGGCGGAGGGCCAATCGAAGAATATTTTGCAGACACTTGGGATCTCGCCCGCCGTTCCCTCAGGACACGGCCTCTTTCGCAACGATCGTCCAATCCTTTTCACCCAGGTGCCTGGCGATGAGCGCGTCCATGTGAGCGCCGTAGGACGGCATCACATCCAAAGTATGACCGGCGCGCTCGGTTTCTTCCGTCATCAATCGAGCATCTTTCCGGGCCATCGAAAGTGTCCAGCTTGGCGCCTCGTAATTGCCCTGAAGCAGGCGATCCATACGGGCTTTCATCGGCGCGGTGCCCATCGTTTCGATGAAACCTTCGACGTCTTCCCGAGAAAGGCCAAGCGATTTTCCGAGCATGAATGTATCGCCAATCCCTGCTGCGACCGAAAGGAGTAAATGATTCCCAAGCAATTTGTACGATGCTGCCATGCCGGGATCTTCCCCAAGATTTTCCAGGCGGCCCGTCATTCTCTTAAGCTCGGGCTCGATGGTTTTTATGACCGCCTGGTCACCGGAGATTAGCATAGTGCCGCTGCTTTCGAGCGCGTTTTGCGGCCCCATGAAGACGGGAGCATGGATGTAGGTGATGCCGCGCTCCCGCCAATACTCGGAACGCTTGCGCGCCCCGGTTGCCGAGGTCGTCGTGTGATCGATAATGATGGCGCGCTTCTCGAACGCTGGCGCTGCATCGCTCAGTATCGAATCGACGGCCCGATCATCGGAGACCGCGAGGTGTATCCGGCTCGCTCCCTTCACCGCTTCGGCCGGAGTTGGGAACGCTTTGGCTCCGGTGGATTCCAACGCCTTCGCTTTCGAGGCCGTTCGGTTCCACACGTGAACCTCTTCGCCCTGTTTTCTCAAGTTTCTAACCCAATTCGAGCCAAGGAGTCCGGTGCCGAGGAATGCGATCATAAGCTATGGTAATTGTTTCGTTTTGTGTTCCGGTGATCAAACATGCGCGCACGAGTCCCGGTGCCAAAGCGGAGCACGGAGCAAAGCATGCGCCAATGAAGCATCGCTTCCGCGCAGCGATTAACATGCTTGCCACCGACATCCTACTCTATCCCATACATCCGAAGCTTCCGGTACAGCGTCGTTGTAGCAATGTTGAGCTGCCGTGCAGTTTGGAGCTTATTGCCTCCGTTTTTCGCGAGAATTTGGAGAATGTAATCTTTTTCCATCTCATCGAGCGAAGAAGTTCCGGCCTGCGCGTGATTCGTTCCCTCTGGATGCGACGCTCGGAACAATTCTTCCGGCAAGTCCTCGATCTGGATGGTATCGCCTTTTGCAAAAATGAGCGCACGCTCGATGGCGTTGCGAAGTTCCCTCACGTTGCCGGGCCAGTCGTATCCCAGGAGTGCCTCCATCGTTTCCGGCGAAATAATCCGTACCGTGTGTTGCACCCGCGTTCGCAAATCCTCCAGCAGGGCTGTCGCAAGTGCGGGAATATCCTCCTTGCGTTCACGGAGTGGGGGCAAGTGAATGGCGACGACTTTTAGCCGATAATATAAGTCCTCCCGGAAGGCATGTGCTCGGATAGCTTCCGCCAAATCGCGGTTGGTCGCGGCGATAACACGGGCATTGACCTTCTTCCGCTCCGTGCTTCCCACGGGCGTGAGTTCACCATTTTCGAGAAAGCGAAGAAGTTTTACCTGGCTTTCGGGAGTCATCTCGCCGATCTCATCTAAGAATACCGTACCGCCATCCGCCGTTTCGAGCAAGCCCTTCTTTTGGCGAGTGGCTCCGGTGAAGGCGCCGCGAGCGTGGCCGAAGAGTTCGCTTTCCTGCAATTCGTGGGGAATCGCACCACAATTGATTGCTACGAACGGGCCATTTTTGCGCGGGCCATTGAGATGAATGGTCTCCGCGACGAGTTCCTTGCCCGTCCCCGTTTCGCCGGTCAGGAGCACGCGGGAATCCGTGGGAGCCACGCGTTCGAGGACCGCGATAACCCCCCGCATAACCCGGCTTTGCCCGACGATGTTGCGGAACGAATATTGGTGTTGAACCTGCTGGCGCAGCCGAGTAATTTCGTTTTTGAGGGAACGCTTTTCCAGAGCCTTCTCAATTGTTACGACTACTTCCTGGTAATCCGCGTCCTTCGTTAAATAATCGGTGGCACCTAATTTCATTGCCTCGATGGCATTTGCCATCTCGGCATGACCGGTAAGGACAATAACATCGAGGTCGGGATACGACCGCCGCGATTCACGCAGCAGGTCAAGCCCGCTCCGGGCACCCATCCGCATATCCGTCAGGACGAGATCGATTGCGGCCTCGGACCGGAGCTTTTCCAGGGCTTCCTCTACGCTCGAAGCCAGTACCACTTCGTAGCCATAATGGGTGAGCAGCGTCGCATAGATCTGCCGGGCGCTGGCCTCGTCATCAACAATAAGTATTGTGTTCAATTAGCGTTTCGTATTGGTGCCTAAACATCGGTGAGCGGAAAATATATTCTTCCTCAGCCTTCGCTCGATTGGCCACCCGTATTTCGCTTAATTCTACTATTTTTTGGGATTCATGCTTTCGCTATAATGTTCTAAAGAAACGAATTCGAAAGTTCGCATCCAAACCCTGAGGAACCTACGTGGCACCAGAATCCCGATCCGGCTGGCGGAATACGCAGCCCATCCAGCGCGAGTCCATTACCGTGCGTCATTTCTACGAATCGACGCGCGAGCGATTTCACCTGAAGCTGCTGGCCGGCGCGGAGGGGCTCGATAACCTGATTACGGATAAGAGCCTGCACCGTCCGGGGCTGGCGCTGGCGGGGTACGTCGGGCTGTTCACCTATCACCGCATACAGGTCTTTGGCAACACGGAGATTTTTTATCTGCGCTCGCTGCCAATGGAAGAGCGCGTGAAGGCGTTTTCCACGCTCGCCGGATTTGCCATTCCCTGCATCGTTATTACGAGTGGGAACGAACTCTCCCGCGAGCTGCTCGATATTTGCGACGACCGAAAGATTCCCATCTTCGTCTCCAAATTCGAGACCACCAAAGCCGTATTCTTCCTTTCCGATTTTCTGGAAGATCAGTTCAACGCGCAGACGGTTATTCACGGCGCGTTCGTGGATGTCTATGGCGTGGGCGTGCTCTTCGTGGGGCGCAGCGGTATCGGGAAATCCGAGGTGGCGCTGGACCTGATCGAGCGCGGCCACCGCCTTGTGGCGGACGATGTCGTCATGGTGACGCAAAAGAGCGAGAACATCCTCATGGGCGCGGGAACGGATTTGGTGCGGCACTTTATGGAAATCCGCGGGCTGGGGCTGATTAACGTTCGCGAGATGTTTGGCATTCGCGCTATCCGGTTCCAGAAGCGCATCGAGATCATTGTGGAACTCGAAGAGTGGCACGCCGATGGCGAATACACGCGCACCGGTCTGGACGAATCCTCGGCGCAAATCCTGGGCGTGGAAGTTCCCCACGTGCGCCTGCCCATCGTGACCGGGAAGAATATTACGGTAATCGCGGAAGTGATCGCGCTGAATTACCTGCTCAAGCACTACGGCTACGATGCCAGCAAGGAATTCGCGACGAAGTTAGAGCAGATCCTGCAGAAGAAGGCGGCGGAACAGTCCACTCACAGTGGAGACCGGGTGATTCCGTATTTCGAGCACGATTTCGAATAGGTGGCGGGAACGTCTTATTATTCGATTGCGGCGTCAGGCAAAAGGATTTATAATCCGCACACCCTCGATCTCTTGGCTGTCCTGGAAGTCTTCGGAGTAGAGAACGGAGGAGCTGGACTCAATTGCGGCGGCGAGAATGAGGCTATCGTAATATTGAAACTTATAGCGATCAGCGAGAGCGATTGCCTTTCGAATCGTCGAAGGCATAACAATGCGCACGTCAAGATTCCGAGTTAAGTTCTCATAGACGGAATTGATATCGCTCCACGGATAGTGGAATTTCTTAAACAGAAGGTTCGTAAGCTCTGAAAGGACCTGGGTGCTAATCGTTCCGCGATCGCGAAGGAGGAGACTGCTCGCAATCTTATATTTTTCTGGTTCGAAGACATCATAGGTATAAGCTATGATATTGGTATCGAAAAATACACGTGTCATCGCTCGTTCGCTTCATCACGATTGAATTTCCAGCCGCGCAAATCAAGCCTAATAGCATTGAATGCGGCATGGACCTCCTCAACCGTATTGAAAGCAGGCGTCTCTTCCTCCGGCAGTGTATCCACCGTGATTTTGATTCGCTTACCGATCATATCGGTTGGAATATCGATCCGAGTTTGCTTTTCTGTAGGTGTGATAATCTGCGTGTACATTGTTCCTCCAGACCACTAAAGCCACTTTCCCTAAACTTCGTTTCCGCTATCGCGCGAGCACAATCGGCACCGTCTGCACGTGCCCGGCGGTGCGAACCACGCACTCGTACACGCCGCGTGGCGCAGCCGTCCCGGCTGCGTCCCAATTGAAGGAATGCTCCCCCGCGCCCAGCGTGCCGCTGAAGAGATGTGCCACTTCCGTTCCCAACAGGTTTACGATGGAGACATCGGTGTAGCCCGCCGCTTCTGTGGTGAAGGTAATGTGGGTGGAGTGGGTGAAGGGGTTGGGATAGCACTGAATCGAGGATGCAATAAGATTGTGGGCCGGAACGCCCAATGTAACCATTTGAGACAGTGGGCGCTTCCAAATGCTATTGCCTTCCGTTCCCGCAAGCAAATACGGACCGTCAATCGCGAGTGTCAGCACCGTCGAATCGTGTAGCCCGGTATTCACCGCGCTCCAGCTCGTGCCGTCATTGGTAGAGAGATACACACCGTGGTTTTCTGTGGCTGCAAATAAGTTATTCTGAATGTCTGCGAGCGCCGTAATGGTTGTATCCTCGATCCCAGCGCTAACACTGTGCCAGGAAGCGCCGCTATCGGTAGAAAGAAAGACTCCTTTATTCTGAAATGCAACAAAAACCTGGTTGCCAATGACAGCCACGGCGGATATGGGAGTATCGATAAGGTAGCCGGAACTCACCCACGAATTTCCCTGGTCGTCGGAAAGGTACACTCCACCGCTATCGGTTCCAGCTAAGAGAATTGGACCGTCCACCGCAAGAGAGGTAACATGATAGGTAAGAGGATATCCCAACTCGGTGGTTAGCCAACTCTGCCCGTTATCAGTGGAACGGCCTACGCCGTATGTATTGGCAATAAAGAGGTCCGTTACGTAGGAATTACTAAATGCCACAAACCCAACGAACGGCGTCGGACCATACCATGAATTCCACGTAACACCCGAATCATTCGAAATAAATGCGCCGCCACCGGTTTGCACAAACTCACTGGTATCGCCAACACCGATACAAGAAACGTCATTGTTTGGAAATCCCCTGTTCAGTTCCGACCAATGCGTTCCACTATCGCTCGAATAAAAAAGTCCACTATCGGAGGTCCCAACAAATAAAAGCGAGCTATCGAACTGCATTGCGTTTACATACGCATGCTGTAATCCGATAAAGTTCCAATGTTCTCCGTCGTCCGTGGATATAAACATTCCGGCTCCGGCCGTCCCTGCATAGATTCGAGAGCCTGTAGAGACAAACGAATTAACAACGGTGTCGAACGGTAACCCCACATTTGTTCGGCTCCAGGTTGCTCCATCGTCCGCCGAACGATAAACGCCGTCGAAGTAAGTAGCGGCAAAGATCTCGCTATCGCGGACCAATAACGTGTGCGTTTCCGCGAGCATTCCGGTAAGGTTCCACGTTTGTCCGCGATCGATGGAGCGAAACACGCCACCGGCCGAGGCAAGAAAAATGGACGAGTCTTTGATTTTTAAATCGGATATAAAGGTACGAGGAAGACCCGCGCCGATGAAAGTCCAGGCGAGACCATCGTTACTGGAACGAAAAACAGAATCGTCATTCCCAACGTATATGGTGTCTCCCTGTACAGCAAACGCGGAAGGATAAGGCTGTTGCATACACGACCTCCAATGTGCTCCGCTGTCCGTTGAACGAAAGAGTCCACTGTAGAAGATACCGGCAAAAAGTGTGTTGTGGCTGGATGCCAATAGCTCGACGTCCGAATCGCTGAACAAGGGTACTGTCGTATCGTTGAAACCTGTATTGATTGCGTGCCAGGCGCTGTCTGAACCGAATCGATACGCCCCATTGGGAGTACCCGCAAACAAGCGTGACCCAATCGTTGTAAGCCCATTGATAGTGCCACCGGAAGGACTACCGGCCGGAACCCATTGAGCACAAGCCGGAATCGCCCAGAGCGAGATGAAAACAACAATTGCAATGAAGCGTTTGGGAGTCATAATCCACCGTGCAAATCACATTGCCCACACGAAAGTGCCCAGCGGGGAGGGGAAATCGGAGTGACCTACGTCGTTATCATGTCGCAACCGAGTATTTGAGGTTCTCACTGAGCAACTTCGGTAGCTCGCCGTGACCCAGCACCTTCCGGGCATCCAAAACTTCGATTCCGACTAGCTGTTCGCCCTTGCCAAGATTCAGCGCTACTTCATCTGTTAGACGCACCGTGCGAACTTCGTGCTCGCCTTCCAGCAATCGGATATATAGTGCATCTGCCTCATCGTCATAGCTAATCTTCATGCTATCAGAATAGTGGAAATTGTTATGAGTTCCTTCTTGTCATTTCGAGCGAAGTCTTCCGTAGCGAAGCATGCATGATCGATCATGCGGGAAGACGGAGTCGAGCAATCTTCTCGGAGGATGACCGAAGATTCCTCGACTTCGCAAATCTCCGCGGAAGCGGAGATTTGCTTCGCTCGGAATGACATGTTTATACGAGTACCCTAACTTACAAATACTCCAGCACGTCATGCCGGGTGACGATGCCCTTGACGCGGCCGAATTCTTCAATGAGCACAGCGGGAGAGTGTTTGAGGAGCGAGACGACATTCTTCGTTCCTTCCGATTCGTCCACCACCGGGAAGGATTCCTCCATGGTGTCGATGATCGGCTGCTCCAGAATATCACGGTCCTCGAGCGCCTTGGACATGAGGCGCGATTCGCGCACGGCACCCACACTCTTGCCTTCGGAATCAATGACCGGCAGTTGCGAAATGCCGGAATCGCTCATCCGCGCAATGGCTTCGCGCACCGAATCGTGCGGCGAGATGCTCACGAGCTTTTGCACGGTCGCTGGTTTCAGGCTCGCAACCACGCCGATGGAGAGCCGCTCAGTTTCGAGCAGGCGCTTCTCTTTCAGCCATTCGTCCGAGTGGTGTTTGGTGAGGTAACGCTCGCCGGTATCGCAAATAAGGGTGACGATAACGCTGCCCTCGGGAGCGGTCTCTGCCACTTTGAGCGCGGCCCAGACATTCATTCCCGAGGAACCGCCGCAAAGAATTCCCTCTTCGCGCGCGAGGCGCCGCGCCATGAGGAAGCTATCCTTATCGCGCACGTTCATCACTTCGTCCACGTACTTGAGGTGAAGATTGACGGGAATTCGTTCCTGTCCCACGCCTTCCACAAGATACGGCAGTGCCTCAACGAGCCGGTCTGTTTCGAAAAACGTTTTGATCGAAGAGCCAACAGGGTCCGCGCCAATCACTTTAATATTCCGGTTCTTCTCTTTTAAGAATCGTGCGTTGCCGCTGATCGTCCCACCGGTTCCCATGCCGGCGATAAAATGGGTGAGCTTGCCTTCGGTATCGCGCCAGATTTCCGGGCCGGTCGTCGTGTAATGCGCTTCGGGGTTCACCGGATTATCGTACTGGTTCAGCATCACCGCGCCGGGAATTTCCTGCGATAGCCGCACGGCCGTATTATAGTAGTAATCGGGAGAACTTGGCTTGGCCGCGCTCGAAACCACGACGATCTCCGCGCCCATCGCTTTCAGGTAGCGTACGCGCTCGATCGAAGCTTTGTCTGTCATCACAAACACGCACTTGTAACCTTTTTGCGCGGCCGCAAGCATGATGCCGATGCCCGTGTTGCCGCTCGTCGGTTCCACGAGCGTTCCGCCGGGTTTGAGCCGGCCACTTCGTTCGGCGTCCTCGATCATGCGGATGCCAATGCGGTCCTTCACCGATCCGCCGGGGTTGAACTCTTCGAGCTTCACGAGGACCGTGCTCTTGATGTGCTTCGGCACCACGCGGCGGAGTTTGAGGAGCGGGGTCGAGCCAATAAAATCGAGGATGCTTTCGGCGTATTTCATAGAACCGGGATTACGCGGATTGGATGGATTTTCAGGATTAAGAAATGTTCGGAGTTTCGGGCCTGCCAAACGAGAAGTTGATGCTATACCGTTCGCGTACTTGCACACGCATTAGCGTTACGCATCTCGCATTACAGAAATAAAAAACCCCGGGTGATGAGAGTTACCCGAGGCCTGATTGAGTTGTGTCTTCAAAACCGGAGGTTGTCCCTAGACCTCCGGAAAACTTTCCATACGGAGGAAACGCGCGAGCGTTTCACCGCTTCAAAAAAATTTATAAAAAAACCCCGGGTGGTGAGAGTTACCCGAGGTCTGATTGAGTTGTGTTGTGTCTTCAAAAAGCCGGAGGTTGTCCCTAGACCCCGGCTAACTCTTAAGCTATGAAGCTTTCTGCTTTCAAACACTCTTACGCTCGTGCGCATCGCCTGTTACACGGTTTCACCGAATTTTTTCAGATTTCCCGCAAAATTTGCACTGAAACCACGTTCTGAATTTTAGACGTTAGCAAAAAGATAACAATTATTGGGCCAGAATTTCCTTTTCTGAGCCATATTTTCGGCTTGGTGGGATGGTGAAATAGATGGAAAGCCCAAGCGTAAGGGCCATGGCTGCATAGACATTCCAGAACGAGAGTCCGAAGGCCACGAGCCGGCAGAGCGGTCGCACCCGGTAGGACCGGGTAATCCTCCGGAGCCTCGCATTCTGCACGGAATCCGCGATAAGCCTTCGTTTGCGCGCCGCATGGCGCCACAGCATGGAATTGGAAAAAGAGATGGCCAAAATGGTCCCGGTATAGAGCGATCCTGCAAGCCGTTCCCCTGGCGTCCCGAGGTACTCCGCCACCAGTTGAGTCGGGACGTTGATAAACGTAATCAGTGCAAGAACGAGCAAATTAGCGTAAAAAAGCAAGGTATCCACTCGCCGAATATGCTCGAAAATAAAATGATGCGAAACCCACATCGTTCCGATCGTGGCGAAGCTGGTAAGGTAGGCGGCAAAATCCGGCCACTCGGCTACGAGCGATTGCATCAACTCACGCCGTCCGCCAAGATGCGGTGGTATCTTGATGTCAATAACCAGCAGCGTGATGGCAATCGCGAAAACGCCGTCCGAAAAGGCTTCGACGCGGCCTGTGTCTCGGAAGATTTCGTCGTACGTTACCATACATAATCATTGATGGCAAGCGCGGTGCCGCGAAGCCGATTCTTGCTCCACGCGACAATAGATCGTCTGCTCGTGAAGGTCCGATGTCAAATTTCTTATGCTGTGACGGATAATAATCTTACGGGTGTGCGGGCATAGGGATCTGCAAAGGAGGTTGACCTTTTCGAATCATGCAGCGGAGGCGAAGTAACTCACCGCCACGTAGATGAGGTAAAGGAACACGAGTAATGCTCCCCCTGCTTTTCCCAGCCCGCGCTTAGCCTGGATCATCAGCAGGACCAAGGCCGTGAGCACGAGGAGCATCGGAAAATCCACGAAGAGCAGCGTGCGGTCCACTGCGGTCGTGGCCATGACTCCGCTGAGCCCGATGAGCACCAGCGCGTTGAAAATATTGCTGCCAATGATGTTACCGACGGCCATTTCGGTTTTGCCGCGCAAGCCTGCGCCGATGGAGACGGCAGCTTCGGGAAGGCTCGTGCCGAGTCCGACGATTGTCGCGCCGACGAGCGATTGCGCAACGCCAAGCTGGCCAGAGAGCGTAATCGCGTTGGTCACGACCAGCTGTGAGGCCGAGACCAGGACCAAAAGACCGACGACGAGCAGCATCACCGCCGATGCCGCCGATTCCGCTTTCTTCTTTGTCGTGGGTGGATGGATAACTGGAGCACTTCGGACAAACCAGATGAAATACGCGATGTAAAGCAGGAGCAGCACCGCTCCTTCTTCGCGGCTCACCACCCCATCCAGCGAAAACAGGAAGAGCACGAGCACGGAGATGACGAGGGCCGCGCCATCGCGTTTGAACTCAAACCAGTGGATGCGCACCGGAACAACGATGGCCGCAAGACCCAGGACCAGCACGATATTGCTAACACAACTTCCCAGCGCGTTGCCGGCGACAATGCCGGAAGAATCCACGCCATTTAGTTCCAACAAGGCTCCACGCAGCGAGACGAACAACTCCGGAAAATCGGTACCGACCGCAAGAATGCCGATGCCAACGAAAGAATTTGAAAGGCCATACCGGCTAGCGAGCTGGAGCGCACCGTTTAGCGTCCAGCGGGTTCCAAGCAATAACCCGCCCAGACCTGCCAGTATCAGAAGAATCGTCACTCGCCATGCAGGATAAGCAAAGGAAGTCCGGAATGAAACGAGAGCGTTCGGGAAGGATTGGATCCGAGGAGCATATCCCAAAACGATTCCTGCGGTCGAGGAATCGCAAGCAAGTCCGGCCGAGTCTCCTGGAGGAAGCTTTCGAGGACCTTCTCCGGCGGCTCCCCGTCTCGAACGGCCACACCCAGTTCGGGAAAAGAAAACTCCTCCGTTAATTCCTTCCGGATGCCTTCCGACTCCTTTACCAATGCAGGAGATCCTATGTATAGTACTTCCGTAGCGGCGTGGAGCTGTTGTGCGAAGCGTGCAAGCATGCCCATCCCTTCGTGCTTTGAATGGCTGCGGCTGAAGAACGCAATATGCTCGATGGTGCGATACTTCGTTCCGCTGGGAACGAGTAACACGGGCACGCGGCACGTCGAAAGAACGGCGGCAGCATTGTGCCCAATCAATGGCGAGTTCAGGGCATTCGGACCCTTGGTCCCCATGATGATCAAGTCCATATCGTGCTGCTGCACGTACTGCTCGAGCATGCGTTCGAACGGCAGGCCCTCGGATACGCCGTAGTCTATATTCATTCGAGAACGCGGGCGGCCACGCGTGGGGCGGCATAGCTTCCGGAATCCTTCCTGCGCCTGTTCCAACCGGGAGCTGAGTACCACGGCGGGGACGTCGGAATCGACCACGTGCAGCAAGGTCACCTCCGCCTTTGTCTGTCCGGCAAATCCGCAGGCATAGCGAGCCGCAGTTTCCGAAAGCCCGGAGAAATCAACAGGCACGAGTATCTTCGTCAGCACTGGTGGAGAGTTCTTCATAACTCCCGGTATAAGGAAGGGATATGCCACCAGTGTTTACGCGGGTTTTGTGAACAACCGTACCCGATTGGGGTGCGCCAGAGAACAAGAATTCTAACAGTTCACAAAAATTCTTTTAGCGAAAGCACGCGAAGGGTTAAGCGCGCCGGGCTCTTGTCTCCTGGGAAAGGCAAATTTTTATCCTGTCGGCACGACTTCGCATCTGGGGAAGTTATCGTGCTCGCCTTCCCGCCTCTGCCGCCACTCCTGAAGGAAGCACGGAAGGCCCCCTGCGCGACGGTTCATGGTATTCAACAGTCTTGCATTTGCGATTTTTCTGCCGATCGTCCTGGTCGGCTATTACCTGCTGTCGTTTAAGGGACAGAACCGGTTCCTGCTCCTCGCAAGCCTCTTTTTCTATGCCTGGTGGGACTGGCGCTTTCTGTTTCTCCTCGCGCTCACCATTTCGGTAGATTTTTACGCGTCGCAGGCCATCCATCGCGCACAAACTAAGAAGCTGAAACTTCGCTGGCTGCGGCTTTCACTTGCAAGCAACATCTTAGTTCTAAGTGTTTTTAAGTATTGCAATTTCTTTGTCTCCTCGTTCGAAGGACTGCTCCACACGATCGGCTTCCAAGTCCATCCGATTACGATCGAGCTTGCGCTGCCCATCGGCATCAGCTTCTATACTTTCATGTCGATGTCCTATGTGATCGATGTGTATTGGGGCAAGGTACAGCCGGAGGAAAGCTTCTGGGATTTCGCGCTCTTCGTTTCCTACTTTCCGCATTTGGTTGCAGGCCCCATCATGCGGGCGGAGCAATTATTGCCGCAATTCAAGAAGGAGCGGCATGTAACGAAAGAAATGATCCGCGATGGCCTGGCGCTCATGCTCGTGGGCTATGTGCGAAAAGTCCTCATTGCCGATATGCTGGCCGGCTATGTGGACGAAGCATTCCTGAATGTCCATGCGATGACGAGCGCGGACCTTGTCATACGCCTGTGGCTCTGCGCAATCCAAATCTATGGCGATTTCGCCGGTTATAGTGATATCGCTCGTGGCGTAAGCAAGCTCTTTGGAATAGAACTGCACCTGAATTTTGCGACGCCGCTGCTTTCGCAGAATATCACGGAGTTCTGGCGGCGCTGGCATATTACGCTCTCCAGTTGGCTGCGCGATTATATCTACATCCCGCTTGGCGGCAGCCGCAACGGAGAACCAAAAACCTATCGGAACCTGATGGTCACCATGCTCGTGAGCGGGCTGTGGCATGGAGCCAACTGGACGTTCATTGCCTTTGGCGCGGTACATGGCATTGCGCTCGCGCTCCATAAACTATGGATGCAGATCACGAAGAAGCCAATGCCGAAAGCATTTGGAACCCGAAAATGGAACTGGGCCGCGCCGCTCAAAATTTTCGCGACGTTCAATATCTTCGCGTTTTCGCTGGTGCTGTTCCGCAGCCCAAGCTTCGGCATTGCGTGGCAGTATTTAACGCGGATCGTGGAGCTCGTGCCGGGAATTCATTTGGGAACCTCGCTCTTTGTCATTCCTTTCGTAGGACTGACGCTGGCACTGGACCTTGCGCAATACACCGGCATCGGTCAGCGTCTTGTGGGTGGGATGGGGCCGGTTCGCCGGGCCGTGGCGTTCGGCGCGCTCTTCGCGCTGGTACTGATTGCCGGTTCGGACCATAGTCTGCCATTTGTATATTTTCAATTCTAAAGATAGTACTTTCCATAAAACGTGTTTAGGAAACCACTATTATTGCACAGTGTAGCGCGGAGTTGCACTCCGCGACCCCGTGTTGCGGAGAGTGCGGCCGGTTCACGGAGTGCAACTCCGTGCTAGACGAAGAATAATTTGTATTGTTGAAACAGCCACCGTTCATAAAGCACCATCGCTCCGAGTTCCGGACGCTTTCGCTCTCGGCGATTGGCATCGCCATCGTGGCGTACGCGCTTATCGTTGCGCTTGCGTACTCGATTCCGCATCTGCCGCTGGCGAATCGCCGGACCTTCTGGGGGCTGCTCCGGGCACAAATGGCGGTGGATTACGGCCACGAGCTTAAGGGAACCGATAAAAAGATGGTGCTTTTTCTTGGCTCCTCCGTTGTCGAGCGCGGCGTTTCGGATGAAGTCGTTGATTCGGTGCTCCACGAATACCGGCTGCCGCTCGAAAGCATGAATGCGGGGACCGGCGGGTTTTCCGCCGAAGCCAATCTGCCTATGTTCCGCGCCATGTTAAACGACGGCCTCAAGCCCGATATTGTCATCTACGGCGTGAGCATTCAGGAACTGAACGGCGAGTCCACGGTCCATGCCTTTTTCGGAACAAAAGACACGGCCTCGGTGAAGCTCAAGCCGAAAACGTTTTGGAATATGCTCCGGTATGGGCCGGTCGCGTTGGCGCCGCTACTTTATGGCGACCATTTCCACCAGTATATCTTCGCGGCGAACAACGCGTTCCGCGATGTGCCCAACTTGAATGTGGTAAGCCGTCTGATGTTCGGCACTAACGAGCCCCCGCGCGACAGCGCTTACAAATTCGAGCCGAAATATCTGGCCGATCTCCGAGAAATCGTTACCATGTGCCAGAAGCGCGGCATCCAGGTCGCGCTGTACAATGCCCCGCTCCGCCAGCGCCGTCCGGACGAAATTGACATTCCCTATGAGCACCGCGCCGAAAGCTACGGGCATATCTATGCGCTGGCGCAGCAGCTCCACATCCCGCTGTGGAATTTTGACCGCGAGGGGCTTTTCTCCCGCGATGAGTTTCAGGACAATTACCACCTGACGCCGGTGGGGGCACACAAAATCTCCGCGATGCT
>JAKAIL010000042.1 GCA_021825235.1 Bacteroidota bacterium
CCGTCAACAACCCCGGCGATCCGGGTGCCCCCCCGGCGCCGACTGGACTCTCCGCGACGCAGGGCGCGACCTCGCCGAGCACGATCGACCTTTCCTGGACCGCCTCCGCCGGCGCGACGAGCTACAGGATCGACCGCAGGCTGTTTGGGCAGGCATTTATCGTGATCGACTCCACGGCTACCGGAACATCCTACAACGATGCCGGGCTGTATCCGGGATTTATCTATACCTACCGGATTCGTGCCGTCAACGCCGGCAAGAAATCGGGCTATTCGAATCCCGCAACGCAGACAGCGCCGGGGATGGCACCGACAATCAGTTCCATCACGATTTCGCCGGCGGCCCTGTCGGGATCGCTCGCGCCGGGCCAGACACAGCAGTTTACCGCGGTTGCCTATGATGCCGCCAATAACACCCTCACATTTGGTGCCCAAACGTACATCTGGTCTTCTTCGAATCCCTCCGTCGTCTCCGTCGATGCCAACGGCTTGGCAACGGCTGGGACCATGCAGGGCTCGGCAGACATCACGGCGGCACTCCCCCTCAGTGGGGACTTCTCGAATCCCACAGATACGATGCGCAGTAATCCCGTGACCGTGACCGTGATCAATCACACCTCTGGCAGGAATACACTCGTTGTGTTTTACGGTTCGGACCCAGCCGAATTTGCAGATTATGCAGGACCGCTGACTGCCTCTGGAGTCAGCTTCGATACGGTGAGCGACTACAGCAACGGAGGGAGCACGCCGCAATTTACCATCGATCAACTTAAGGCCTACACGCGCGTGGTTGTGCTCTTTGGGGGCAACACCCAGCTAAGCGATAATGCAGGTAGCGTGCTCGCGGAGTATGGTTCCTCTCCTGGAAATACACTTGTAATGATCAATGGCGACGGCGACAACGAGAACCTTATCAATTCATCACTCGATCAGCTCTTTGGTGTTTCCAACGATGGTTATGTTAGCGTCGCAAGTCTCGGACTCACAGTTACTGGCCAAAGCGGAACCGCCTTTGCCGGGCTGAGTTTCGTTAAGCGGGACGCCATCAGCTATGTCGACGACATTGAATTGAAAGCAGGCAGCCCCTGCGTTCCTTCCTTGATTGGAACCAACGTTAACAACAATAATGCCCAGGTTAATATTGCCATCCAGGGAACAGCGGGAACGACAAAGCTCCTTTACTGCGGATGCAATGTTGATTTCGTCGATTTGGGAAACCAAAACGCATTCGTCAAGGATTTTATGACGTACTGAGCCGCTTATCGAAAATAAGAGAATTGGAAGGACACGCGAAAGCGTGTCCTTCGCGTTTTATAAAGAACGATTCGATCCGCCGGCACCGTTCTCGACTCCGATGTACGTCCGACCCGGCCAACCTACCCGCTTCACGACGGCGCTCGAATACGAGCGCCTGCCGGAGGGCACTCCCTACGAGTTGATCGGGGGACAATTAGTTATGAGTCCAGCACCGATACTTTTCCATCAACGCATCACCAAACGACTTCTGCAGGCACTGTCAGATTTCGTCGAAACACATGAACTTGGTGAAGTCATTATTTCGCCAATGGACGTGTACTTCACCCTTATCGACGTGTATCAGCCCGATCTCCTCTTCATCCGCAAGGAGAACGTACCGAAATTGGACCCCAATGGCTGGGTAAAGTTGGTCCCGGACATGGTAGTCGAAGTGCTCTCGCCAACGACGAAGCAGAACGATTATGCTCGCAAAAAGAAAATATACGGTGAATGTGGGGTAAGCGAATATTGGATTGTCGATCCTACAGCAAAGACCGCCGAGATTCTCGTGAACGATAGCGGCGAATATAAGACCGAATTTCTGTTCAAGGAGGGAGACAACCTGACCTCCTCCATGTTCCCTGGCTTTTCGCTCCCACTTCCGAAACTTTTCCTGCAATAGGAATGGAACTCAATCTCATTGATCTTCACGTTTCCGATTGGGAAACGATGGTTGCGTGGTATGAGAATGTGCTCGGTCTCAAACCGATTACGCTTCAGCCGGAACACCGCTATGGCTGGCTGGACGCCGGGAACGTTCGCATTGGCATAAACGGAACGCACCCGCCGGGCGGAGCACAGGGACGGCTGACACTTTCCTTCGAAGTCGAACATTTGGATGATGAAATGAAGCGGCTCGGATCACTGGGCTGCGAATTTTTCGATATCCAAAAGGATGAGGAAGATGGCTACCGCATGGCACAGTTCCGCGATCCTGAAGGCAATGCGATTACGATTTATGAGCTAATGGGAAGTTGAAGCCTATTCGAGAGCGATCTTCGTTCCGAGCCTTGAAGAAATAGCCGTTGCGAGAAAAGCACTTAGTGCTTCCCCATTCTTTTCGTTCACCCAGTCATTAGTGGCCTCCGACCAATTAAAACGGTGTCCGGCATAATTCGCGGAAATCCACAGTTGCTCCATTGGAGACTGCGGCGTGATGACGATGCGCTCGCCATCGTCGAATTCGATTGTGAGCACATCGCCGGAGCGAGTGAAATCGAACTCCATCCCTTCATCGATTAAGGACGAGAGTTTCTGTTCGAGTTCGCGAATCGTAGAATCGTAGGTTTGAGAAAAATTGGTCATTCAGAAATTCTGGCTTCTAAGGCTATGATCTTGTCTCGAAAATACTCGTAACGGTCGGGGTTCAGCCGCGCAAGCTGGATATAGACTTTCCGCGCCTCGTCGAATTTGCCCTGCCGCATCATCACATTCGCTAACGTTTCGCTGACGAGACCGATTTCATCGGATGAAATCTCCCACTCCTTTTCAAGAGCCTGTCCTGAGCTTGTCGAAGGAAGGGGGGCGGGGGGTGGTTGTGTCGAAGTAGAGAGTTTCCGAAGAGACGAAGACTGCTGGCCCTCACGCGGGATTCCAAGCAATTCCTCGACGGTTGCGGCGGGCCGTATCGTCTTCGAAAGTTCCATCATCTCCGCCGAAAGTTCCAGCATGATTTCCGCGCGCGGAGAATTCGGCGAAAGCCGCAATGCTTCCTCGAAATTCCGCACGGCTTCGCTCCACTCGCCGAGCACATAATGGCACTCGCCACGCACGATAGCGAGCGAGGCAAATGGCACGTCGTGTTGGGCAAGCTTCGCCAGCGCCTCGCGGGCGTGGCCGGCGAGCATTTCGCGGCGGGCCGAGTGGAGTTCTGAGATGGGGGATGGCATAGTTAATACCGTGCTACCAAGCTTTCGAGTGGAATGTGGAGCTTCTCATGCAGTGCGCGAATCATTCCAAGTGTCAGCTTCCGCTTGCCACGCATAATCTCAGAGGCGCGACTGCGATAGCCGAGCACGCGACCGAGTTCGGATGGTTTCATTCCCAACTGGTCCATGCGGAACTTAATTGCTTCGACCGGATGCGGCGGCGCGATCGGGTAATGCTCCGCTTCGTATCGTTCGATCAGCATGGTAAGTACTTCAAGCTCATCGGACTCCCGAGAACCCGGATGTAACTGTTCCTGCATGAGCCGATAGGCTCGGGCTAACGCTGTATCATATTGCTTTTCGTTTCGTATCGGCCGTAACATATTTTACTTCCCTAACATTTATTGTGTCGTATTCCTGGTGCGTGCCAATCCAGACGATAAAAATGATCTGCAGCCGGAACTCGATATCCACGATTAGCCGGTATAGGTTGCCATGAATATTGAATACGACGCGCTTATCGGAAATGATCGAAGCATTACCAAACTGAACCTTTAATTCTTGTGGGCTTTTCCACGACGCCTTAGTAGCCTCATCGAACCATGCTTTCAATGGTTGTTCAGCCGATGGATAACGTTGCCAAAAAAGCTTCAAGGTCCGTTTAGCGATGATTCGCATTTACCGGGATAACGCAGAGCACATTCGATTTGTTACCACATTGGTAACAATAAGCAAGTTGAAGCCGATTTGGTGTTCGGCGACGTTTCCGTGCGTCGAAGTGTAGTTACGGCTTCGTGGGAATAAAGTGCCCGTCCGTTTCCATTGAGGAATAGATTCCAATTTTCTTACCGCTCGGAGTGGTTTGGGTTGACCATTTCCATCGATAGAAATAAATGATGAAGCCATCATTTGAGTAGGTAAGGTCAAGCGGCATTTGATTAGGCGAAAAAACGATGGCGCCGGTATCAGGCCTGGTTATTAAAAAAGTACTATCAAAAACATTCACATAAATTTCGATGCTATCGTTAAGGACTGGATGCTGATAGGAGATAACGCATCCATGCGATACGGATACCGTGTCTGGGAACGTTATTGCTCCGAAAGCAGGCGCAATACCAACAGTATCCTTGTAGGTTTCGCCGTTGAAGCCCACATACGAAAATGCCATGCTGTCCTGGGAACCATATAAATTAGGATCCGTATTCGCATAGGCGTAATATGCCAGACTGCTGCCTGAACCAGGCAAAGTCCACGAAAGCGCGGTGTTGTTAATGGTTGCACTCCCTACCTGATTCGGAGCGCCATTGGACTCGAAGGCCATGTGTCCAATAGGTATTTCATTTGGATTGGCAAGCCCGTTGGCGGTTTGTCCTCGAAAGAGTGCAACAGCAGCATCAAAATGTTGCCCTTGCTCAAGAGAATCCGTGCTTATGCCGCTGGACCCCTCCCGGATTTCGTTGCTGGACTGCAGGAGAACTCCGCCGTTCACCATATATTCGAATGGGCTGCCAGGAAACGTCGGCGGATTGGCTGCCCGTTCGACCACCCCGAGATAGTAGCCTGCATCTTCAACGTTAGTCGTGCACCCCGCTGCGACTGAGATCAAAGCAAGCGATAAAAGGCTGTATTTCATATTTGCCCCCTGAAACGTGATTCGTTTTTGTTCACGGGAAATGAATCCTTAAGTTTCAGGCAATTTTGATTGCCCTGAAGGTACCCCATCCAAATCATGCGCTTTTGGGCGGGATTACGTTTTCGGCACTGCCACCATCCCAATCGCGTTCTAAACGGTTCATGCCAGAACTTTTAGCCAAAGCTTATTCCCCCGCCGCTGTCGAAAAACGGTGGTACGAAACATGGGAGAAGAATCATCTTTTCGATGCCAATCGTCCGGAGCAGAATCCGCAGGATGAAACCGGCCGCCGTGCCCTCGATAAGCCGCCGTTCGCGGTCGTCATTCCGCCGCCGAACGTGACGGGCATCCTCCACATGGGCCACGCGCTGAATAATACGATTCAGGACGTCTATGTGCGCCTTCACCGGATGCTGGGACATGAATCGCTCTGGATGCCCGGCACCGATCACGCGGGAATTGCAACGCAAACGAAGATCGAACGCGAAATGCGCGCCGAAGGAATTACGCGGCATGACCTGGGCCGCGAAAAATTCCTGGAGCGCGTTTGGCAATGGCGCGAAAAATATGGGGACATTATCATCAACCAACTTCGTGCGCTGGGCTGCTCCTGCGATTGGCGCCGCACCCGCTTTACGATGGACCCGAAGTATTATGAGTCTGTGATCGAGGCGTTCGTGCGGTTGTATGAAAAAGGGTTGATCTATCGTGGCAAGCGGATTATCAATTGGTCGCCACTGGCGCAATCGGCGCTCTCGGATGAGGAAGTTATTTACAAGGAGACAGAAGGGAAGCTTTATTATTTCAAGTATCCGATCGTAGGTTCCCGGGGTTCCCTCACCCCAACCCTCTCCCCGGAGGAGAGGCAGTATATTACCATCGCCACCACACGCCCGGAGACCATGCTGGGCGATGTTGCCGTGGCCGTTAATCCCGATGACGACCGCTACAAGCGCCTCGTAGGCCGTACGCTCATGCTGCCGTTGATGAACAGGGAAATCCCGATCATCCTGGACGCCTACGTGGAGAAGGAATTCGGCACCGGTTGTGTGAAAATCACTCCGGCACACGATCCCAACGATTTCGAGATTGGCTTGCGCCACGATCTGCCACAAATCAATGTGATGGATACGCACGGCGTT
Organism: Bacteroidota bacterium; assembly: GCA_021825235.1. Taxonomy (GTDB): domain Bacteria; phylum Bacteroidota; class Ignavibacteria; order Palsa-1295; family Palsa-1295; genus PALSA-1295. Next base: position 5,939 of record JAKAIL010000042.1, read on the forward strand.
ATCAATGAAAATGGCGGCCGCTTTGCCGGACTCGATCGCTTCGATGCACGCAAGAAAGTAGTCGAGGAAATGCAGCTTCTCGGCTTAGTGGAAAAGATCGAGAATTATACGCATTCCGTCGGCTATTCCGAGCGCGGCGGAGAGATGGTCGAGCCATATCTTTCCGATCAATGGTTCGTGCGCATGAAGCCACTGGCCGAGCCGGCACTAAAAGTCGTGGAAGATGGTCTCATTAAGTTCCACCCGGAACGGTGGGTAAATACGTATCGCCACTGGATGCTGAATATTCGCGATTGGTGCATATCCCGCCAGCTTTGGTGGGGCCACCGCATTCCGGCCTGGTATGCCGAGACGGGCGAAATATTCGTGGGTAGGAACGAAGCCGAAGCGCGCAAGAAAGCAAAAGCCGCGGGTTACGAGGGTCCACTCCTGCAAGACCCTGATGTGCTCGACACGTGGTTCTCCTCATGGCTCTGGCCGTTCGCCACGTTCGGTTGGCCGGAGGCGAATCCCGATCTCCTCACGTTTTATCCCACTTCCCTTCTTTCCACCGGCGCTGATATTATCTTCTTTTGGGTGGCACGAATGATCATGGCCGGCATAGAATTTATGCCTTCCATTCCTCTGGCCGATGGTTCAGCCCGCACGAACGTGGAAGATCTAATTCCCTTCCGCGATGTCTATTTCCACAACATTATTCGCGACCAGCAGGGACGCAAGCTCTCGAAGTCGCTTGGGAACTCGCCGGACCCGCTCGACCTGATTGCGAAATATGGCACCGATGCGGTGCGTTTTTCGCTTATTTATCTCGCCCCGCTTGGGCAGGATATTCGCTTCTCGGAGGAGTCCTGCGAAATTGGCCGGAACTTCGCGAACAAACTTTGGAATGCGACGCGCTTCGTTATGATGAAACGCGAGGAATACCGCGCCTCGCAACCCAAAACGGAATTTGAGGCGGAGGACACGGAATTAGTGAATAGTGGAAAGTTGATAACGGATAGGGGTAACTCTAAGAAGCAGCAACCGCCTTTCACTATCCACTATCCACCATCCACTTCCCCACTATCCACTGCCCACTCCTTAGCAGACAAATGGATCCTCTCCCGCGCCAATCGTGCTGCGCGCGATGTGCGGGCCGCGTTCGACCGCTTCGAGATTAACGAGGTCACGAAAATCCTCTACGATTTCATCTGGGGCGATTTCTGCGATTGGTATCTGGAGATCGTAAAAATTCAGCCGAATTCCGTTCCGCTTGCGGTCGAAATCCTGGAAGGCATTTTGCGGATGCTCCATCCCATCATGCCGTTCGTGACCGAGGAACTTTGGCATGCGCTGACGGGTGAACCGATGGATGTGCTGTTGGGACGGGACGACTACATTACTCCGGATGAAGGAAAAATCGATGATGTCGTGGAGGAGGAATTTGCGGTGCTTCAGGATACGGTCGAAGCAATCCGTCTTGTTCGTTCCACACTGAAGCTTCCGACATCGAAGCAAGCTGAGATCGTGCTTCAGGCGCGCGATGGCTCGAAACGCATCATGAATATTCTTCAGTCCTCATGGGCAATTCTTGAACGGCTTGGGAATGCTTCCGTCCTCTCTCTGAACCTGGATACCCAAGAATATTCCCCCCTCGAATATGCAAGTGAGATCCGTGTTCGGACGCGTGTATTCGTAAAGATCGAAAAGCGCTCGGAAGCCGAAATTGCCAAAGAGCGGGATCGGTTGCAGAGAGAATTGGATCGCGTAGTATATGCAGCGGAACAAGTACATGCAAAACTTTCGAACGAAGGTTTCATTAGCAGAGCCCCGCAGAACGTTATCGAAAAGGAGCGCGAAAAGGAGGCAAATTACCAATCGCAAGCAGCACAGTTGCGATCAAGTATCTCGGAATTAGTCTGACCCCTACCTAAGTGGTTCGATCTTCCGAGGTGTGCGAAATTCGGAAGCTTCCTTCCACGCCTCACGCAATTCTTCCTGGTGTAGTGCCGCCCATTCGAGTACGAGTTTTAATCCTCGCGAACGCATTTTACCTTCAAGGACCTCAAAATCATCTATTCCAATTACCACATTTTCGTCATTGTACTTCGCATGAAAATGCGGTGGAGCATGATCATCGAAATACATGTAAATTACGATGCCGAAAAATCGGCTTATCTCAGGCATAGTAATGTCGAAGCGATTCCTCGATCGGGCGGTGCGAGATTTTTGAGTAGAGAACAACAGGGTCGAGATCGAGTCCGCCGGGCCAGGCAATTGTTCCAGATTCCGGATCGACGTATAGCTTTTTCAGAAATCCAGGTTCCTTCAGTTTCCGAAACACGCCACGTCCCAAAAGATCCGATAGATCGAGCGTCCCCTTCATTCCATCGCTGAATGCGAGGAAAATTGCTTTATTGTCAACGGCTCTCGCTTCTGTAATTCTCAGCATATCCTGCGAACGAGAAATACAAGATGCAAAGTTGCGTAATTTTGTGCCAATGTTACGATCGGCTATTTTACTTCTCTTCATGACGATTCCCGGGATAATACACGCCCAGGTCGCCTTTATTTCCCCACTCCCCTTTGGCATCCTGCAGGTGCATGGCGACCATGCCGATCTTCGGCTGTGGGTTGCAGTTCAGGGCTATTCCACTTTTAGCATTAAGCTGAGCTCTGATATCGATACTTCGAGCCTACAATCCGGATGGAGTTCGGTAACGGTGCGCAATGACACGGTGGACACGCTCATCACGGTTCCCAAATCGCTGCGGAATTACTCGATCTATTGGCGGACCGGCCTTGCTGCCAACGATACCGGTGGAATGATTTCCGGTCTCACGCCGGGTCACATCATCGGGATTGCCGGACAATCGAATGCGCAGGGATTTACCTGGGAAATGATCGTTCCGGCGGAAGGCGACATTCGCATGTTGCCACGCAACGACAGCACTTGGGTGCCTGCCCATGAACCAACGGGCGGTGCCGGTGGCGGGCCGTGGATTGTCATGGCCAATGAATTGTATCAACGTATTGGAGATACGCTGCCAATTGGGATTGTTAATGCTGCCATCGGTTCCACGGCGCTCACGACCACCAGCTTGAGCGAACCCATTTGGCGCCGCAATCCGAATAATCCGGAAGACACTTCGCTCTATGGTAAAGCCCTTCGTCTCTTCCGCAGCGCGGGTTCCGAACTCGAATGCCTCGGCTGGATTCAGGGCGAAGGAGATGCGGGGTATATGCCGAATCCCAACATCTATCGCGTAGCTTTTGCAAACCTCATGGAGGGGTTCCACGAAGATCTGACCGATACGTTCCCAATCTTCCATTTGCAGATCGGCGGGGACAACGGCGCCGCAACCGATAATTGGCCGGCAGTCCGTGAAGCTGAGCGGATATTGCCACCTTCAATCCTTGTTGGAACCGCGTTGGGGCGCAGCGTGGACGATGGCTTGCATTACAGCCCACCAACGATGACTGCAGTAGGACAGATGTTTGCTGGAGCGCTGCTCAAAGAGCGTTACGGCATTTCCACGCCGATGTATCCGCCACTTATGCCGGATAGCAACGCCGTGTTAGATTCCATTACCGATGGAAGTATTGTTGGACACTATTGTTTTTCTGTTCGCTGGTTCCGAAACAATCTTCCTACCCAAATTGCGCTTTTAAACCCCGTGCAATATTTCGCCTTGCAAAAAGATGGCAGTATGATGGATACCTCACAGGTCTGGGCGCGTATTTCGCCCAGCGATCCGACGCGCATATTAATCGGGCTTCGGAACGATTCCATCACGCTCAATCACGATTGGCGCGTCACCTACGATGCCACTTCCGAATCCGATCGAGCGCCGCTCGCTACGGTCGATCCTGCGTCGGGAGATACCATCTTTGCAACCGCGTTTTATGAGTTACCGGTAAGGCTGCCCCCCGGCACTCAGGACGGCGTAAAGGAATTCAACGTGCAGTTCGTGGAACCCAATCCCACGATGAATGCTATCAATTGCTATATTCTCGCGTTTAAGCATGAGACCATGACGGTCGAACTGCTCGATAATTTGGGTGCGGTCCTCAGAAGCGAAATGGCCGTCTTAGAAGAAGGCGTCCAGGATATTCCAATTTCTACGGATGGTCTTTCTTCCGGCAATTACTGGATCGAACTGCGTGACGAGAATGGCAACGAATCGCTCGAGAAAGCTATCGTGGTCCATTAGCGGAAGTCTTTCTGTGTACTCCCGGTCCCACACAAGCCATTTTTATAATGGGAGCAACCTGCCCCAAAATGCTGTTTACCTCCCATTCGAATAATAGCAATCGTATAATGGCAATCTTTTCGGAAACCGAACTAAAGGAATTCGCAGAACTTCAGAAACGCTATGGCGCGCCCGGCGCAAGCCTCCTGCCGGTGCTCTGGCACATACAGGAAAAGCGTGGTTGGATCGATGAAGCGGCGATGGAAGAGGCCGCGGCTATCTGCCAGGTTCCCAAAGCCCATGTGCGGGGCGTCGTGGAGTTTTACACGATGTTCTTCGATAAGCCCATGGGCAAATACCATGTGCAGGTTTGCACGAATGTAAGCTGCATGTTGCGGGGTGGCGAGAAGCTACTCGCAGAAATGAAGTCCAAAATTGGCGTAGAAAATCTTGCGACGACACCCGATGGTATGTTTTCCATCGAAGAAGTCGAGTGCATGGGTGCCTGCGGCGGCGCGCCGATGATGGCCGTCAACGAGACCTTCTTCGAGACCATCACCAACGAAGAAGCCCACGGCGTCATCGATCACATCCGAGCAAAGAACGAAATACCCACGCCACGATTCGTGGCCCAGATGCCAGAACTAAGTGAGGCGGCGAACCGGTAACTTAGCATGAAGAATTTAACGATTCATATACCCGAACTTCTCGACTTCGATGAGCCGAGCATGAATCGTTATCTTGCTGCAAAGCTATTCGAGGACGGACGACTATCGCTCGGTAAGGCCGCAGAAATGGCGGGGATGTCTAAACGCGAATTTATGAATTCACTCAAATCCCTCGGCGCTTCAATTTTTAATATTCCTTCCGATGATTTAGAAGATGAGTTCCGAAATATTCAAAACCGTCATCTCTGACTCGACCTCTTTAATCGTTCTGGATAACATTGGTTCACTCGAAATTTTGCGTGATCACGGATCGAAGTTTCGAGCGATTACCTACTTCCCTTGGTCCGGGTGAGACAAGCGTCATTCAGCTTGCATTTAGCCGCAGTGGATCGCTTTTAATTCTCGACGATCTTGCTGCACGAACATTTGCGAAGAGAATAAATCTCAATATTATTGGAACGCTTGGAGTCCTTCTGGAAGCTAAATTAGCAGGTAAAATTCAAGCGGTTCGTCCATACATCGAGCGTATTCGAAAAACAAATTTTTTTCTCAGGGATGAGGTCATAGAAAGAGTTTTATCCCTTGCAAAGGAAGATGCACTGTTTTAAGAATTTCTGGGATAAGAATTACTCAAAATTCGTTTATAGTCAATTCGATAATACCGGACATCATGCCTGATACCCCAAAACTCATTCTCCCCGATATTCCGAACCTCCGGAACATTGACACCTACGTTGCCAACGGCGGCTATGGCGAGGCTCTCCGAAAGGCCTATTCCATGGCACCCGCTGCTGTGATTGATGAAGTAAAGAAATCCGGCTTGCGAGGTCGCGGCGGCGCGGCCTTCCCTACCGGACTAAAATGGAGCTTCATGCCCAAAGGTAAGGAAAAGAAGAAATACTTCCTTATCAATGGCGACGAGTCCGAGCCGGGTTCGTTCAAGGACCGCCAGATTTTCGAATTCAATCCGCACCAGATGATCGAGGGCATCCTCATCGGATGCTATGCCATGCAGATTGACCACGCCTACATCTACATCCGCGGCGAGTATGCGCACTGGGTGAAGATGGTTGAGAAAGCCGTGGCCGATGCTTACGCGAAAGGCTTCATCGGCAAGCGGATGTCCGAGCATTTTAAGCCTGGCGGCGATGGCGTTGCCTACACGGCGGAAATTACCGTCCATAAAGGCGCGGGAGCGTATATTGTGGGCGAAGAGACCGCCATGATGGATTCTCTCGAAGGCAAGCGCGGCTACCCGCGCTATAAGCCGCCCTTCCCGGCCAATGCCGGACTCTGGGGAATGCCGACCACCATCAACAATATCGAGACGATGACCAACGTCCCCGCCATTATGAAGATGGGCGGCGAAGCGTACTCGAAGATCGGCGACCCGAAACAGCCCGGAACGATTCTCTATGGCGTGAGCGGACACGTGAACAAGCCCGGCGTCTATGAATTGCCAACGGGAACGCCCTTGCTCGATATTATTTATAAGCACGCCGGTGGTGTGCCGAATGGCAAGAAGATTAAGATGGTCATTCCCGGCGGTTCCTCCATGCCGCCACTTCGAGGCGATAAGTTGGAAGGCGTGCTCATGGACGCCGAACATTTGAAGGAAGTCGGTTCGGCTATCGGAACGGCGGGAATTATGGTGATGGACGAGGACACGGACCTCATCCACGTCCTTACGCGCATTGCAAAGTTTTACCAGCACGAGTCCTGCGGGCAGTGTACCCCCTGCCGAGAGGGAACCGGATGGCTCCTCAAGCTGCTGCGCCGCTTCGATGCCGGCGAGGCCATGGCTGGCGATGTGGACCTCCTCTACGATGTAGCGAAGAATATCGAGGGCCGAACGATTTGCGCCCTAGGCGAAGCGGCGGCGTGGCCCGTCTATTTCACCATCGAACGCTTCCGCGACGAATTCGAAAAGCGCATCAAACCCGGACTAAAGCTCAAAAGCCCGGAACGCGTCCACAGCCTCCGCAAAGGCGGACTGGAACCCGTGCAGGTGCACGTACCCGTGGTGGAGCGGACGTAAGATGGAATTCATTTTGAAGAAGTTTATGTAGTAGGAATACTATGGCACAATTCCAGGTAAATTTGAATGAGAACCTTCAGGTGGATGATCAAATCGATGCGAAATTGATCGCCGAACTGGAAAATGAGAAATACGACTGGCGAACACTCGTTGGCCTTATGAGAGATACAGGCCTGACACTCGGAGCCCTCCGAGAGAAGCTACTCTCCCTCGGGCGCCGGGGAATCGTTGTGCAGGCGACCGATCCGAGAACAGGAGAAGAAGTATTTACCACACGTGAGTATTATAATAAGAAAAGAAGCCTGTGGGATAAGTTATTAACAGGTCTAACTGGCTCGATTCAATTTTAGGATCGATGGAAGATGCGATTTATGCGTTCCTGGGAGGTCTGATTCTCGATCTCGCCATTTTAATCGAAGCCGGCCGCGGCTCCAAGCTCAAAAGGCCGGATTTCAAGGATTGGTACGTATGGCTTTGGCTCATAGGATACCCGTTAATCGGTTCCATTTTGGCAGGGCTGTATGGAATGAAACATTCTATTTCTGAAATGCAGGCGGGATATATTGGGCTTTCCGCTCCTTCCATTGTCAAGGCAATAGCAAGCGGGAACCTCTCCGAACTGCAAAAAATAACTGGATAGACATGGAAACTGGGAACTTAGTATTCGATTATGACAAGATTGGCGATAGTCTACACATCGATACGTGCGCTCCTTATATCGAGCAAGATTCGGACGAAGTGGCCGACGGCGTGATCGCGCGCTTCAATCCAAAGACGAAGGCCATCGAAAATCTCGAAATCCTCTTTTACTCCACGCGTATGCTCACGAAGAGGCATTTCGATCTCCCCTTTCAGGCCGACCTGCATCTCGTGCGGGCGGCATAAACCCCTCCAGCCCGACGAGCTATTTCAGGTGCGGCATTTTGCGGCAGCGGCGTAACGCGGAGCAAGGCAGCCGGCGCCGGGGTCGTGAGGAATTAGAACCACTTGGGCATCCCGTGCCGTTACACAGTATCATGGCAAATCTCGATAGCATTACTCAGGATGCGCTTCATCTTTCCCAAGAGCAGAGAGGAATTTTGGCGACGCGAATTTTAGAGAGCATGGACGAGGAACGTTCCCATCTTTCACGCGAAGAATTGTTCCGCATTCGCGAAGCATGGATCGAAGCAGCGGAGCATCGCCTTCGTGACATCGAAGAGGGCCGCATCCAAACACTCCCAGAAGCGGAAGTAGAACGCCGTGTTCGCGCAATGCTCGGATGAAGCTCGACTATCATCCCGAAGCCGTGCGTGAATACGAACGGTCGGTGAACTATTATAAGACGATCAGTCCACGGTTAGCGGCACGATTTATTGATGAAATTCAAACTTGCATTGCGCTCATAAAAGAAGCTCCCCAGCGATGGAAGCGACTCCGAGGAGAAGTGCGAGCGGTACAAGCTGCGATATTTCCATTTCAAGTGCTGTATTCGGTAAAGCAAGAGCGAATTATCATTCTTGCCGTGATGCACGAAAGCAGGCACCCCGACTATTGGACCGACCGCCTGAATTAACCCCACGGCGGGTTGGAACCCATGCCCGTAGCGACGGTGCGGAATTGGGAGCAGGGACGCCGCCAGCCGCATGGCGCAAAGCCGGCCACCAGACGCTGCCGCCGCGCTGCTCACATTGGTGGAGGCGCTCCCAAAAAAATCGCTCCAACTTTTGCAGCCGTAGCGGCATGGTTCCCGCGCCAGTGTCGGAAAGCCTGACCGCAGTTTGAGTTGGGGACACTATATTTTCCTATCCGGACGGAATAAGCTCTCGGAGCGCGGATATTGTAATTCCCAACAACTCCAGAGGAACGGAATACTATTTCTGAGCAAATAACTCAATCGCATCGGCAAATGTTTTCAGGCTCGCATCCTTGAACCGCTCTTCATCTATAAAAAGCGCGCGGTACGTGATACCTTTGGATAGCTTTGTCGCATCCTCGCACCATTGAACGAGCCGCTCGAATTTCCGGGCATCGTGAATATCTTCTCTCCCTTTTGTTTCGATGACCCAAATGGAATTTTCCTTTTCTTTTACCAGGAAATCCGGAACGTAGCCAGGACTTGGATGAAGATTACCTTGCGCATCGACGTAATCTATCGCGAAGCCATCGCGCTGGCGGTTTCGAGCAAACGAGATAATGTCGGGAGCGTTATCCAAGAAACTGGCAAAGCCAAGTTCCAATTCATTCCCAACAACTTTGTTAAATACCGACTTTTTCGGTAGGAGCCATTTCTGATCATTCACAACAACGGGGCGCGCTTCGCTGAGCTTGATATGCGATTGTATCTCCGTTGTGCCGCGATCGCGAATTGTCAGCTTATTGATTCCTGCTTTAAAGACGTCATAAATACGCGTTCGTGCAACAGGTTCCGATAAGTTCCGAAGCACATTCCGGTCTTCGAGTGTAACCGGTTCACCGAAAAGCCCGTCGGTCACAAACTGCTTCACTTTTCCAAATAAAATATCGAAGCCACGAACGAGCCGGAGATCGCGCATGATATTATTGACAAAAAAGCCGATCGCATGTTGCGGATTCTCAACGAGAATCCCATCCATCATAGTCGTATGGCTTACTTCACCCTCCACCACATCGCGAAAAGTTATTTCACGCTGCTCGGCTTCGGTAAATCGAGTAAGCTTTGCGGGCGTAAAGCGAAACTCATCAACGTTCAACTCGTTCAAATTTTTGTACTCGCGTGTGAGGCGCGGCGCAAGAACGGGCATTACAATATCGAGCGCATCAAGGTCTTTTTTCTTATTGTCTTTATCTACCTCGATGATAAGCGGAGAAAGTCCGCGCGTACCCTGCCCCATCGGCGCATATTCCAGCTCAACACCTTCATCCTTAATCGACTCGACAAATTGAATGAAATCATCTGTTCCGATGACACTCAACTTTTCTGGAACTCCAGTCCCACGAAACATCAGCCTAAGACCACGTCCAACAGTTTGTTCGGGAAGGATTTGGCTTTTTGCTTTATACCTGCGAAGCCCTACGATGGATGTGACGTTTTTAACATCCCAGCCTTCACGTAACATCATGACAGAAACAACCGCACGAGTCTCATTGTCAGGATTATCGATGGAATTGCTTTCTTTTCGCAGACGTCTCAATTCCACTTCAGATTTTTTGGATTTTGCCTCGGAAATTTCGCCGTTCTGGTTTGTATGAATCACTAAGACATGCCCGTCAAGATCTGGATACTGTTTCGCAAGATGGTCGGCTATAGCATCACACTTGGTAGTGTCGATAGTCATAATAAATAGGACAGGTTTTGCTACGCTGCTCAACCTTTCGTATGATTTTTTCCACTCCAAATAGCCCAGATGAATGTAATCTTGAAATTGTTCGACATAATCTGAACTTTGGCGTTCCGTCAATTTCGCGCGCGAAGCTTCGTCCGGCAGGACCGGAGTTTTTACAATGCCCTGTGCAATGGCTTCGACGAGAGGGTAATCGCAAATGGTCTCGACGAAAATGCCAGCGTCGTTATGCTTCGGAGTCGCGGTAAAATCGAGTTGAACGGAGAGCTTGCTGCCTTTGAGTTTCAGATTATTCGAAATGTCCCGCAAACTTTTGAACCAGGCAAGCTCTTCGTCGTGAATATGGTGCGCTTCGTCGTTCAGCACCACGAGATCGGGAATTTCGCGGACGATCATTCCCAGGTCTATACGTGAGTCATTCGTTTTTCCGGTCGGGCGCGGGCCGAAGAAATAGTCTTTCGTGTCGTCATCGTCGATCGTGTATTCGGTATGCGAATCGAACACACGGTGAATATTCGAAAGGAAAAGGTTACCTGATTCGCTGATAGCCCCGATCTCATCCTGAATATGGAGGGTGATCTGGAAATCGTCCTTCCAGTTTTGCCCTTCGTAACCATTCTCGGGAACGACGGGATCGTCCGAAAAAATAGCGAGCTTATCGAAATCCTTCCGCAAGCGGTCGAGCACGATAATGTTCGGCGCGATAAGTAGGAAATTAGTCGAAAGGTCGCTGTCGGGTTCGTATTTTTTATGGAAATAGGCCCATGCGATAAGCAAACTCATCACCTTTGTTTTGCCGGAACCGGTGGCAAGCTTCATCACATAGCGTGTCCAGTCCTCGCGGAACATTTGCTGCGATACGCGGCCCGAAGCATCGTATTTCAGCATCGTGTACGGATCGTGCGCGTGCTCGACCTCATAGAGCCAGATTGTGGATTCCACTGCCTCGCGCTGGGCGAAATAATATTGGAAGGATGCCATGCCGTCCGCTGTCATAATAGCGTGGTCGGTTTGGAACCAATATCGCAGCAAGGCGCGTGTTGTCTCGGAAGCACCCGAATACTTACTGTCGCGCCACTTCTTTACGCCCTCGCGAATGCGGTGCACCAGCGGCGGCAAAAGCGTCGCAAAGCCGGACTCGCTGAATAGTTCTTCACCGGGATACCACCGGACCGATGGATCGAGAATGGCGTGGGGGTCGCGGGAAAAATTAGGGTGCATAAGTCAATTAGCTAGTCCCAGAGGGACAAAATGTTGGTAGCCGGTGACGCGAGTCACCGGACCGGAAACGGCGTTCATTCCCATCAGTCCCGGAGGGACAACATGTTGGTAGCCGGTGACGTAAGTCACCGGACCGGAACGAAACGGCACCATTCCGAGTGCCGGAGGCACGCCCTGTTGGTAGCCGGTGACGTAAGTCACCGGAAAGGAGGCACGCTCATTCATCGCCGTGCCGTTACGAATAAAACTCGAGCACATACGCTTCCTTGAATTCTATTCCATGTTTCCGTAATAATTCCAAATACTCTTCCTTGAAGGTTTTTTTACGATGATGCTCGCGTTGGTTTAAAACATACCGAATAGCGGTTGCCTTCTGTGAAATGGAATGGGAGAACACCCCAAACCCTTCCTGCCATTCGAATCGCGTTCGGAGGAATTTCTTCTCATTGATCCATCGTGAACTATTCGCTTTGATCGTTTGAACAAGCTTCGAAGGTGCAACCATGGGATGGACGCTGATGAGAAGATGAATGTGGTCTTCCACGCTACCGGTGGCAAGCATGTGGCACGGATACGTGCCGGATTGAACGATGCCCGTAAGGTATTTGTGCAACTCCTCCCGGAAGGAATCGTGCAAAAGGTTATCGCGGCCCTTTGGCGCGAACACGAAATGGAGAATGATGGATGAATAGGTTGATCCCATTGTTTTACATGCCGTGCCTCCGGCACTCGATTTCGATTCGTTGTTTTCCGTTCCGGTGACTCACGTCACCGGCTACCGACATGGCGTGCCTTCGGCACTGTGGCTCATTTCGGTTCCTGTCCCACGTCACCAGCTACCGACATAACATGCCTCCGGCATTATTCTTCTGTCCGGTGACTCGCGTCACCGGCTACCAACATCATGTGCCTCCGGCACATGAGTCCATTTTTTACATCGGAACAATTCATACCTTCACCTCCAATACCTTCGTCGTATCGTTGCCGAAAATATCGATCACTTTCACCGCGATCTTCCGAACGCCTTTATCGGGATACGAATATTCCGCGCTTGTTAATTCGAGATTGCGTTCTTTCTTCGTTCGGTAGGACTGCCACTCGTTCTCGAAAATATAATTGCCGGTCCAGCGCTGGACCTCGACGACTCCACCCCCCTGCCCCCTCCTCTTATCAGAGGAGGGGGAGTCTGCTTCAAGGGTGCGGACCATCTCCGGCTTTTTGCCGAAATCGAAATCGACGGCCCAATAGTCTATCCAGTCCGTCCATTTCTTTGTCAGGATTTCCTTGCTTACAATTCCTTTCTTGTCTTTGGTAACTTTTACGACCTGACCGTTATCTATCGTAACGCGGCTCGCCCCGGGTTTCATCGTTTCGCCGAGTTCGTTCGCGGAGTCCTGGCGGTAATAGACGCCGAAATCCTTTAGCGTGACGCGAATCGTTCTCGCTTCGCCTTTTACCGGCTTTACTTCCGCTTCCAAATAGGCTACGTCATAAAACTTCACCTGGCCTTTTTCCACAGCTCGTTTATCGAATACCTGTTCGGGAATGTATTTTAGCGCCACTTCCACGCCGTGCTTGCGCGCTTCGTCCTGCTCGTAGGGCGTGAGGCCCATTTCGAATTCGAATCCGAGAATATCCACTTGCGACATCTTCACCTTACGGCACGCCGCAACGATCTCCCGCACCTGCGACTGCGTAACCGGCGCATCCACCGGCCCGACGACAACGCCCACGCGACCGCGCTTGCCATGAAACGGTGGCATTTGCAACACACGCTCCGCTTTGTACGCCGAGAGAATCAGATTGACGTATTGTTCTTCTTTGCGGATAGCAAGTACTTCCACAGACTCCCCCTCCTCTGAAGCGGAGCGTAAGAGGAGGGGGTTGGGGGGTGGAGTCCTCTCGGCCTGCGTGAGGAAATACTGCCGCTCGTACTTACCCAAATTCAATATCTCGAACGAGCGGTACGGCTTCCCCTCCTTTTTCAGTTCCCGCTGTACGCCGATGAGCCGTTTGCGCGACGTGTGTATGGCAAACCTTCCCAAATCGCACCCGATCCATTTCCGCCCCAATTTCTCCGCTACTGCAAGCGTTGTGCCCGAACCGCAAAAGAAATCGGCGACGAGATCGCCGGGATTGGTAAGCCAGTTGGTAATTGTCTCGACAAGTTCTTCGTGCTTTTCAGTTGCGTAAGGCGTTATTGCGCCCTTCGTTCGAACGCCAGTCCATAGAGTACTTGCGAGTTTATAGTTGCGTGGAGGGACAAAATATTGTACAGTATTTTCAGAACCCAATCGTATAAAATCAACGTCTTCTTCACTATTCAATCGATTTAAATAGTATTCGTCGATAGACTCAGGCTTATTCGATTTGAGAAACTCCTTGTAATTTGATGCGGCAATATCTGCTCTTTCTTTAGACCATCGCCACTGACCCTTTTTAGGATTAATTCCAAAAAGTTCGTAACGCATAGTTGGTCTATCTGTTCCACGCCAAAAAGTGTCCCATTTACCTGGCTGGTCAACCGCGCCAGGCAATGTTAACTTTTCAACTCGTGTATCGCGTTCGCGAGAATACAGTAGAACAACATCGTGACCAACGGAGAGGGCTCTTACATCGTCAAATTGCGATTGGACATTCTTTATTCCTCGTTGCACTATGATGGAGTTTCTGTAGTTATCATTCCCAAAAAGTTCGTCCATCACAATACGAACGTTCGATGAAACTTTATCCCCAACGTGAACCGCAATCATTCCAGACGAATCAAGAAGGTCTCGCATGATATTGAGGCGCTCGTATATCATTGCAAGGTACGAATCCGCCCCCCTTCCCCACGTATCCCGATACGCCAGTTCCTCAATCTGGGAAGGTTCCTTGGTGAGCGTTTCATCTCCAATTTCCACATCGACAGAAAAATCGGCTCCCACATCGAACGGCGGATCGATATAAATGAGCTTAAGTCGGGCATAATCTTCAATT